>JAKBBS010000368.1 GCA_021808425.1 Actinomycetes bacterium | reverse complement strand
GGTCTTTGAACTCCGCATCGCTCTCGGACACACCCTTGTCCGGCCTGTAGCCCCACTGACCGCGAAACAGCGCCGTCTCGTTGATGTAAGAGACGATGTCGTCGATTGCTATCCCGCGCTCCACCCGGCTCCCGACGAACGGCGGCGCGAACACCGAGTTGTCAGTCGCCACGGCGGGTGAGCGCACGGGACGGGGAAGCTCCAGGGATCTAACGCTGGCAGCGGAGTCGGCGCGGATCGCACGAGGCAGAGCGCCCTCGCGGCCTTCCGGGCGCCTCCCGAAGTCGGGGTCGCTCGTGCCGCTGCGTTTGAGGTCCATCAGCTTGTCCATGACAGCGAGACCTTCGAAAGCGTCCTTGCCGTAGAAGAGCGGGCCGTCGTACTCCATGCGCAGATCCCGCTCGACATAGGTGCGGGTTAACGCAGCCCCGCCCAGCAGGACCGGGAGGTGCGACAGGTTGCGGTCGTTCATCTCGAGGAGGTTCTCGCGCATGATCAGCGTGGACTTGACAAGGAGACCCGACATGCCGATCGCGTCGGCTCCGACTTCCTCGGCGGCTCGCACGATGTCGCCGATCGGTACCTTGATCCCCAGGTTGCGAACGTCGTAGCCGTTGTTGGTGAAGATGATGTCGACGAGGTTCTTGCCTATGTCGTGGACGTCGCCTTTGACAGTTGCCAGCACGAGACGGCCTTTGCCGGCCGCCTCCGAGCGTTCCATCAGCGGCTCTAGATGGCCGACGGCAGCCTTCATCGTCTCTGCCGACTGGAGCACGAACGGGAGCTGCATCTGGCCGGAGCCGAAAAGCTCTCCCACGGTCTTCATCCCGCCGAGGAGCGGTCCGTTGACGACGTCGAGGGGTTTCCAGCTTTGCGCGATCGCCTCGTCGAGGTCTGCCTCCAGGCCGTCACGGTCGCCGTCTACGATCCGCTGCGAGAGGCGCCGCTCGACCGGCCAACCGGAACGGTCCTCGGTGTGCTTGGCGCTCGGCGAGACGCCGTCGAACTTGGCGAGTAGCACAGCGAGGGGGTCGTAGTCACGTGCGGGGTCGCGGCGGTCATAGATCAGGTCCTGGCAGACCGCGACGACGTCAGGGTCTAGTCGGTTCAAAGGGACTATCCGCGCCGGATTGACGATCGCGGCGTCCAGCCCGGCCAGCTGGCATTCGTGGAGGAACACCGAATTCAAAGCGTGGCGTGCCGCGGGGTTCAGCCCGAAGCTCACATTCGATAGCCCGACGATCGTCCGCACGCCTGGCAGCTCCGCTTTGATCAGCCGGATGCCTTCTATGGTCTCGAGGCCGTCGCGGCGGCCCTCCTCCATGCCTGTGCTGACGGGCAGGACCAGCGGGTCGAACAGCAGGTCCTCCGGGTCGATCCCGTAGCGGCCGACCGCAAGGTCGTATATGGCGCGCGCCGCCCGCAGCTTCCACGCAGCGTCGCGAGCCTGGCCTTCGGTGTCGATGCAGGTGGCGACCACCGCCGCTCCGTAGTCGCGAGCCAATGTGAGAAAAAGGTCGAGCCGGGTGCCTGGAGCGTCTCCATCCTCCAGGTTGACCGAGTTCAGGATCGGCTTGCCGGCAATCAGGCGAAGGCCCGTCTCAATCACGTTCGCTTCGGTGGAGTCGAGCATCAAAGGGACGGTTGCCTGTGTAGCGAAGCGGCTTGCGAGCGCGGCCATGTCCGCTACGCCGTCCTCGCCGGTGTAGTCGACGCAGACGTCGATTACGTGCGCGCCGCCTTTGACTGCGTCCCGGGCCATCGCTACGCAGGTGTCCCAGTCGTCGGCGAGCATCGCCTCGCGGAACTGCTTCGATCCGTTGGCGTTTGTTCGCTCGCCGACCATCAGCACCGACGGGGTCTGGTCGTAGTCGACGTGACTATAGATCGAGGCGACACCCGGTTGGCGCATCGTCGTCCGCACGGCCGGAGTTAGGTGCCGGCACGACTCGACGACCGCCCGGAGGTGCGCCGGTGTGGTCCCGCAGCAGCCACCGACCGCGCGGACTCCAAGCTCGGTGATGAAACGCCTGTGGTGCTCTGCGAGGTCGTCGGGGGTCAGGTCGTAGTGCATGGCACCGTCGACGACCGAGGGCAGTCCAGCGTTGGGCAGGACTGATATCGGAAGCGGCGAGTGGGCGCTCAGGTAGCGCAGGTGCTCTGTCATCTCGACCGGGCCGGTTGCGCAGTTCAAGCCGATCACGTCAGGCCTCAACGCCTGCAATGTGGTGAGGGCAGCCCCGATCTCGGTGCCCATCAGCATCCGGCCGGTGGTCTCCACCGTCACCTGAACTTGTAACGGCACGGTGCGCCCGGCGGCGGCAATCGCCCGCCGGCAACCGATCAGCGCCGCCTTCGCCTGAAGGAGGTCCTGGACCGTCTCGATCAGGAGGAGGTCGACGCCGCCTTCGAGGAGGCCGGTGGCCGCAAGCTGGTAGCCGTCACGCTGTTCGGCGAAGGAAATCTGACCTAGGGAGGCGATCTTGGTGCCGGGCCCGAGAGAGCCCGCGACCCACCGACCGCCTGGGTAGCCGTCCGCTACTTCGCGCGCCACGGCAGCCGCCTTGCGGGCGAGGTCGCCTGCCCGTTCGGCGATCCCGTATTCGGCTAGCACCCAGGGCAGGCTCCCGAAGCTGTCCGTTTCGATGACGTCGCATCCCACGTCTAGGAAGCTTCGGTGCAGGTCGGCGATCACGTCGGGTCGT
>JAKBBS010000367.1 GCA_021808425.1 Actinomycetes bacterium | reverse complement strand
CCGCTTGAGAGAAGCTCGGTGGTTGCCAGCATCGCCGTCAGGCGCTCCTGTAGAGCTTGGTGATCACGTACTCGCGATGGCCGAGCGTCTCGGCGGCGGTGAGGCGCCCGTTGATGGTCCGATCGACGACCTCCATCAGCCTGTCGCCGGCTTCGCGCAGGTTGTAGTCCTGCGTGAGAAGTCCGGACACGTCGAGGTCGACATGTTCTGCCATCGTCGCCGCCGTAAGCGGGTTGGCGGTGATTTTGATGACCGGCTCGATCGGATGTCCGATGATGTTCCCCTGACCTGTCGGGAAGAGATGCAGCACCGCCCCGGCGGCCGCCATGAGGGTCACGCACTCAGCCGCAGCGGAGGAAGTGTCCATGAAGTTGAGGCCGGGACGGCTCGGGGCGCAGGCGGGGGCGAGCGCGTCGACGACGGGCACGGTTCCGGTCTTGGAGATGTTGCCCATGGCCTTCTCCTCGATGGTCGAAAGTCCGCCGCGGATGTTGCCCTGGGTGGGCTGCGATCCGAGTAGGTCGACTCCTGCAGCCACGACCGTGTTCATGTAGTCGTCGAAGAAGCCCTGGAACTTCGCTCGGACCTCGTCGTCCGCGCAGCGCGCGGCTATCAGGTGCTCGCCGCCTGTGAGCTCGGTCGTCTCGCCGAACAGGACGGTCCCGTCTGCTGCGACGGTTCGGTCCACTACTTCCGAGACGGTCGGGCAAGCGCCGAGACCGCTCGTCGTGTCGGACTCGCCGCATTTGATGGACAGCATCACCTCGTGGCGCGCTACCGGCTCCCTGTGGAGCTCACTTGCGTCCTGCAGTAGGCGAGCGCCGTGGCGAGCTCCTTCTGCGATGATCGCTAGGTCTCCGTGGCGTTCGATCGACAGGCGCGCAACCGGCTTTCCGGTCGCGGCGATCCCGTCTGCGACGCGGTCCGTCCACGTCGGCTCGATCCCGACGACGACAGCGGCGGCGACGTTCGGGTTCGCTCCTGTGCCGATCAAAGTGCGGAAGGTCAGCTCCAGGTCCTCGCCGAACTGCAGGCGGCCGTAGGCGTGGGGGATAGGAAGAAGGCCGGGTATGAGTCGGGCGATCCCTTCCACCGCGGCGTTCGACAGGTCGTCGACCGCGAGGACGATGACGTGGTTTCGGATACCGACGCGCCCGTCGGGTCGGCGGTAGCCGGTCAGCTCTGTGCTTGCCATCTCGTGCTCCTGATGTTGTGAACGTGCACCAACTCGCCGGTCGCGATAGCGCGCCGGGCGACTCCGATCGTCTGGCCGTACTCGATGACCGCCTGGCCCTCTGCCAGGTCGGTGAGAGCGAGCTTGTGTCCGAGCGGTATCGGCTCGCCGACTACCACTTGGCGGCGTTCAGGTGAGCGGTGGACGGCCATCTCCGCGCTGCCTGCTTCCACGTCTCTGACCGCAACGGCGACCGAGTCGCCGGGCTCGTGCGCCAGGAACCCCAGCTTCGCCGCTTCGGCGGGCGCTGGGGCGCCAGATTCTTGTTCAGTCATCGGCACCTTTCTCTCTAGGTTCGCAAACATCCGTTTGCTGTGCAGCTCGATCCGACGGGCCACCCAACAACGACTCTGGTATGACCTCTAGCCACTCAGATTAATGCCGGTCGGTCCCGCAGTCAAGTCCCTCGCCGGGCGGTCGGAAATGCAACATCCACGCCCCCGGTCCCTTGCCCCCGGTCATGCACCGGGGTCCTCCGCCTCGTGTCGTTGCGTGTGGATTCTTTCGATAGCTGCGTCCCGGGCGCCAACGATATGGGCCTGTGCAGCAGCCCGTGCGGCATCTGGGTCACGATCTCGGATCGCTTCGAAGAGCATCCTATGGTCCTTGCGGGCCTGTTGGACACGGCCCGGTATCGTCAAAGTCGTCTCCATGCCGGCGGCAATCATCTCCTGCAGCACGCCCTGGGTTTGCAGCAGGAACCGGTTGTTGGCCATCTCCACGATTCTTAGGTGAAAAGCCGTGTCAAGCTGCCGCAAGACACTGAAGTCGATCGGTTCTACCCTTGCGCGCTCCTCGGCTTCGAGCTGGTGCGCCAAGGCTTCCACCTCCCGCGTGGTCGCGACGCTGGCCGCCCATTCGGCCGCGGGCACTTCGAGTACCTGGCGCATCGCGAACAGTTCGGCGAGGGATACCTCCATGTTCGCAAGCCGGGTCTTGATAGTTCCGATGTCGCCTGCCCCAACGAAAACGCCCTGCCCGTGGCGCACAGCTACCCGCCCACGAGCCTCGAGTACGCGAACAGCCTCACGAAGCGCCGGCCGGCTTACCCCGAGCAGTCGGGCCATGTCGCGCTCCGAGGGGAGACGCTGGCCCTCTTGAAGATCCTCGGAGGCGATCAGCTCGTCGATGCGGGCGACGATCTTATCTGTGAGGCTGCCTGACTCTTTGATTGGACTCCACAGGGTGCCCATGTTTCGCAACCTCCAGTTAGGGCCGTACGCGAGGCGTATCCGACTGCGCAGAGATCATAAGGCGATCAACGCGCGAAGCTCCGGTAGCCCAACCGCGCTCGATCGGTCGCGGCCTTTAGGATGTGAGTTGGTATGAGTGACCACCTAGAAGTTTCTCCCCCCTCCGGCCCCGCTTCACGCTTCGGCGCGAATGCCTGGCTCGTCGACGACATGTACGAGCAGTATCGCAGGGACCCGGCATCTGTGAGCGATTCCTGGAAGGAGTTCTTCCAGGATTAC
>JAKBBS010000366.1 GCA_021808425.1 Actinomycetes bacterium | reverse complement strand
GACCGTACGTGTGCGTGGTGAGAAGGTCGAGCGGGAAACGCTTCGAGGCCAGCTGAGCGAGAGCCAACTCGCACGCTTTCCAGCTGTGCCCACGCGCGCTTTTGATCGTGATTGCCTTCTCGGTGACAGTTTTGATCGGGAAGTCGGGGAATGCTGCCATCTCGCCTTGGAGGACCATCGTCCCTCCCCGCCGTTTGAGCACGTCGATTCCGAGCAGGACCGGGGCCGTGCCGGCACCCGCAGTGCAGTCGAGGATCACGTCAACCCCGGTCCCTCCGGTCAGGTCACTCACCGTCTGGCGCGGGTCATCGACGGAGACGTCGATCACGTGGTCAGCGCCGAGCTTGCGCGCAAGGTCCAAGCGGGCGGCGTCGCGACTCGTGCCGGTGACGATGATGTGCGACGCCCCCGCCTGCTTGCACGCCACGACCTGCGACAGCCCCTGCTGGCCAGGGCCTTGGATGAGCACGGAGGAGTCGTATCCGACCCCCGCGTCGAAGAGTGCCCACTCGATGCCGTTCGACATCGGGGTCACGATGCCGGCAAGTTCAGCTGACACGTTGTCGGGGACCCGGTGCACGACAGCGTTCCACGGGACGTACATGTACTGGGCGAAGCCACCCCACAGATGGTAGGGATTCTCCGCGGAGGTGTAGCCGTAGCGGCGCGCGTCAGGGTTCGTGCGCCAGTCCGTAGCCTCGCAGTGGCGGTACTGGCCGATGTTGCACCACTCGCAGCGACGGCAGGGGACGTAGTGCTCGATGAACACCCGGTCGCCCTCGGCGAATCCCTGACGGACGACGAAGTCCGCGCCAGCCTTGACGATGACGCCGATGTTCTCGTGACCCATGATGACAGGGTCGGCGAACGGTGGCTTGGAGTACATCTTGACGTCGGTCCCGCAGATGCCTGCGACTTCCACCTTCACGAGCGCTCCGTCGGCGGGGACTTCCGGCATCGGGAACTCCCGCAGCGAGGTGACGCCCGGTGCGGTCCTCACTGCGGCCAGCACCTTGTCTGTCATTTACCCTCCCGCACTAATCCACTCATTGGTATGGCCATATTACATTCGCCCACTCGGTGCATCCACCGGGCCGTCGGTGCCGGGGCCGCCGGCAGCCTCACCTACGTTTGGCAGGCGAACAGCGTGAGATAACAATGGGTGTGTGGAAACGACCAGGAGCGAACTCGACGGCCTCACGGTAGGAATAACGGCGGACCGCAGAGCAGAAGACCAGGCGGTCATGTTCCGCAGGCTCGGGGCCACCGCACTCCTCGGCCCCACCATTTCCACCACGATGCTCGTGGAGTCGGCAACGCTTCGAGAGCGCACCCTCGAGCTTGTAGCCGACCCGCCCGACTTCTTCGTGGCTGACACAGGCATAGGGATCCGTTCTTGGCTCGAAGCCGCGGGCGAATGGGGGATCCGCGACGCGCTGATCGAGGCCCTACGTTCGACCAGGATCGCCGCCCGCGGCCCCAAAGCGGCGGGAGCCCTCTCGTCGGCCGGCCTGCGGGCATGGTGGCGAAGCCCGTCGGAGCAGCTCGGGGAGGTCGTCGAGCATCTGAGGGCGGAAGGTCTGCCCGCCAAACGCATCTTTTTCCAACTGCACGGCGACGACTCGGCTCAGGTCGTCAGCGACCTCGAGGCCGCCGGCGCGTCGGTCACGACGCTGCCGGTATACCGCTGGGGACCACCGCAAGATCCCGGGCCCGCCCAGGAGCTCGTGAGGCGATGCCTCGACGGGACCCTCGACGCGATCACCTTCACCGCCGGCCCGCAGGTCGAGGGGCTGCTCAGGATCGCCGGCGAGTATGCGCCTGACGCCGACCTTCCGAGCGCGCTGCGCGAGCACCGTGTGGTGGTGGGCTGCATCGGGCCCGTGTGCGCTGACACCGCGCTCCGTCATGGCTTCGACGACCTCGTGGTGCCCGAAGCGTGGCGGCTGGGATCGCTGGTCAAAGCCGTCGCCACCGCCCTCGCACAGCAAAGCTGCTAAACCACCGAGCGGCCGCTACGAACAAGCCCCTCAGGCGAGGTGCAGGACCCGAATCGTCTCGGTCATCGACTTGAGCTGCTCCAGCATCTCCTCGGTGCATCCCGTGGCGCTGTCGGTGATCACGTAGCCGACCTCCCCCCGGGTGCCCAAGGCCTGGCCCTCGATGTTGACGCCGTGGCGGGCGAATAGGGCGTTGAAGGCCGCCAGGACTCCCGGGGTGTTGCGGTGCACTATCGCCAGCCCGTGCGCCCCTGCCCTGACCGGCAGCTCCACGTGGGGCATGTTGACCGACAGCGAAGTGGACCCGCACTTGACGAAATCGACGAGCTTTTTAGAGACGAACTGGCCGATGTCCACCTGGGCTTCCTCGGTGCTCCCACCGATGTGTGGCGTCAGGATGACATTGGCGAGACCTTGAAGTCTCGACGTGAAAGTCCGCTCGTTGCCGGCCGGCTCCTCGTAGAAGACGTCAACTGCAGCACCGGCAATACGCCCCGACTCGATATGGCGGCGCAGCGCTCCATGATCGACGAGAAAGCCACGGCTCAAGTTGAGAAAAAGTGACCCGGCTTTCATCGCAGCGAACTCGTCCTCGCCGAACATGTCCCTGTTGTCGGCGCGGCCGTCCACGTGGAGGCTGATCACGTCGGCCCACGCCAGGAGCTCCTGAAGCGACGAGAAGCGCCTCGCGTTTCCGAGCGCCAAGCGGTC
>JAKBBS010000080.1 GCA_021808425.1 Actinomycetes bacterium | reverse complement strand
ACTCATCGTGGGATCACCCGGCGGGTGGCGGTGATCAGTTGCGTGATACCCCCGGACAGTGACCGGTGGCGGATGGACCCGAAACCGGCGTCGTCGAGCATGTCGAGGATTCGCCCTGACGGCGGCAGGTACGCAACGGATTTCGGTAAGTAGCCGTAGGCGTCACGGTCCGACAGGAGCGCCCCGAGTTGGGGTACGACCTTGTTGAAGTAGAAACCGTGGGTCTCGCGCAGCACGAAGTTCTTCGGAACCGACACGTCGAGCAGGGCTATACGACCACCCGGCCGCAGCACCCTCGAAAGCTCCTCGAAAACCGGCTCGAGCGCCACGAAGTTCCTGAGCGCAAACCCGGAGATGGCGCCGTCGACCGAGCTGTCTCTTAGCGCAAGTGCGAGTCCGTCGCATTGCAGCAGCGGCGAGCCCGTCCGGAAGTGGGTGAGCATTCCAAGCGAGGAGTCGACACCGACGGCTTGCATACCCGCCCCTTCCAGGTCGCAACAGAGGTCGCCCGTGCCGCACGCCAAGTCGATCACGACTGATCCGGGCGCCACGGACAAGGCCCTCACAGCTATACGCCGCCACCGCCGGTCTATCCCGAACGTCATCACCCGGTTCACGAGGTCGTAGCGTGGGGCGATGGTGTCGAACATGGTGCGCACAGCGCGCACCTTCTCGTCGCCTTGAGGTAGAGAAGGGATCAGGGGTAGTACCTGAAGAGGACCTCAGCGACGCAGGCGGGCTTTGTCGCGCCCTCCACCTCGTAGGTGACTATCAGCTTCACCTGGACGCCCCCGGACACGTCGTCGACACTCGCGAGCTCCACGCCGGCTCGCAACTTCGATCCCACCGGAACCGGCGACGGGAAGCGCAGCTTGTCGATGCCGTAGTTGATTCCCATCGAGATACCCGACACGGCCATGACCTCGGCGAGAAGCGCTGGGGTCAACGACAAGGTCAGGTATCCGTGGGCGATCGGGCCGCCGAACGGACCGGACTTCGAGCGCTCCAAGTCCACGTGGATCCACTGGTGGTCGCCGGTGGCATCAGCGAAGAGGTTTACCTGGTCTTGGGTGACCACCTTCCAGTCGCTGTGTCCCAGGTGCTGGCCAACGTGGCTTTTGAGTCCCTCTATTCCTTCGATCGTCGTGGTCATGGACTCAGGCTACGCCAAGTCCGACGTGCTCAACGAAACCAGGTCTTGCGGTAGGCACGGCTCTGAGGATGCAGGAGCAGCGCCAGAAGAGCCCCGTAGAAGAGGAGGTTGACCAGCTGCACGAAGGAGAAGTACTGGATCAGGATCGCGAGGAATAAGACAGTGACCCCGACACCGAGCCAGTAGCCCCACTTCTTCTCGTTGGCTATCCCCAAACCCGCTGCCGCCTGGCCGATCACGACCAAGGCGCCGATACCTCCGAGGGTGAAAAGCTCGCCGTCGAGCAGACCGAAAGCTGCGTTGATGTACATGATGACCGTGGCCATCATCAGTGTCTGCGGCTGGGTCTTGTCCAGCCAGCGAATCGAGGTGGAAGGCATGGTTGTATCTTTGCACCGCCGCAGGGCAAAGCGGTGTGCGGCTTCGCTGATTATCAGGCTTCGGCTACCGAGAGCGAAGACTCCGAAGATCTCTCGGTCCCGCCGACACGATCTTGGCCCGGTATCTGCGATCGAGTCGCCGCCTTCGTGTTGCGCAAAGTCAGCTGTCCGCACGCAGCGTCGATCTCGGTCCCACGGTTACGGCGGACAGTCACGTTGACGCCCAAGGCGAAGAGTTCGTCGCGGAAGCGTTTCACCCCGGCGGGCGGGGTGCCACGCGTCGCGAAGCCGTCGGTCGGGTTGAGCGGGATCACGTTGACGTGCGCACCGAGACCGGATGCGATTTCGGCCAGCTCCCTGGCGTCCGACGGGCTGTCGTTGACGCTGTCGATCAGAGCCCACTCGAAGCTGAGACGGCGGTTCTTGACGGCCCGGTACTGCCTGCACGCCTCGACCAGGTCGCTAAGCGGGTAGCGGCGGTTGATAGGTACCAGACGGTCGCGGAGGGCGTCGTTTGCTGCGTGCAGCGAGACGGCGAGGTTGACGGGAAGCGCCTCGTGAGACAGGCGCCGGATGCCGGGAACAATTCCGACAGTGGACACCGTGATGTGCCTGGCCGAGATGCCCATGTCGGCGTGGATCCGCTCGATCGACGCCCACAGCCTCTCGTAGTTGGCCAGCGGCTCTCCCATTCCCATGAAGACGATGTTCGTGAGCCGCCGCGGAATAGCCCGTCGGCGGGCCTCGGCGACCTGCTCGAGGATTTCGCCGGGTGAAAGGTGGCGTGCGAGTCCGGCCTGGCCGGTGGCGCAGAACTTGCATCCCATGGCGCAGCCGGCCTGGCTCGAAACGCAAGCTGTCGCACGGTCTCGGTAGAGCATCAGGACCGTCTCGACGCCGACACCGTCGTTTCCCGCCCAAAGCCACTTGACGGTCTGGGCGTCCCCAGACACGGACTCCGATACGAGTCGGAGCGCTGCGGGGACGGTTTCGGAGAGGCGCTGGCGAAGATCCTTGGGTAGCGCCGTCATTTGCTCAGGCAAAGCGGCTTGGCGATAGAGCGACTCCCACACCTGGCGGAGCCGGTAAGGCGGCTGGTCGGCGAGCAGGTGGGACAGCTCATCCAGGCTCAGGTCGTAAAGGCCGCGCCCGGAGCCCGGCGGCCTCAAGCGCGTCGGCTTGTCGGCGGTTCGCGTGTCGACCCGCCCGGCGGAAGCGCTCAGGGGGTCTCTTGCGAGAGCCGCCATGCGGGTGGCGGAACCGGTCATATCTGGTCCTCGGCACTAGGTTCGACAACGCCCGATGTGGCCACGTCGCCGACGTACGCCTGGTCGACATGGTTGACGACGAAGCCCATGTCCACATAGAGCTTGACCGCTCTGACGTTTCCGGCGTCGACGTAAAGCATCCCCGTCCGCAGGCCTCGCCGGTAGAGGTAGTCGAGGCCGGCATCCACGAGGTGTCGTCCGAGTCCCGGCGGGCGCGCGCTGTCGGGGTCGACCGCTATGACGTATATCTCGCCGAGCGGCGGGTCGTGATCGGCGTGGATCCTCGTCCAGCAGAACCCGTCCAGGGTCCCGTCGGCGCCTTCGTGCAGCAAAAAGCCGTCAGGGTCGAACCAGGGTTCCGTCTCTCGCTGCTTGATCGTGTCGAGGTCCCACCCGCCTTGTTCGGGATGCCAGTGAAAAGCACGGTTGTTGACCGCCAGCCATCCGCTCTCGTCGACGCCGACGCGAAAGCCCCTGGTGGCAATCCCGACCGCAACCTGCGGGTCCACGGGCCCTTCCAGGGGGCCCAGGGGGAGCGGGCAGCGCATCTGGTAGAGGGTGCGTCCCCTGGCCAAGCCGATCGACGCGGCGAGACGGTCATGTTCGGGACGGGCCTGGTTGACCCACATGTGTAGGTGGCCACCGCCGGATTTTGCTACCACATCGACTGCCCGTTCGAGGAGGTCGGAAGCGATCGTGTTGCCGGGTGTCCGGTGGTGCGGATCGACGACGAACTCCACGCTCCAGCTGTTCGTCCCGCGGCTCACCTGCGCGTAACCGACCGGATGATCGTGATCGTCGTCACAGGCCACGAGCGCCGCGAACCCTGACCGTCCCCCCTGAACCAGGTCCAGCCAGGCGTGCTCGTCGATCGGTGCGTGGCCGTCGGCCGATTCTGCAGCGCCAAGGAGCGCTGATACGGCTGCAACCTCCCCGTCGTCCAACCTCGACTTGACCTTGATGCGCTGCACTCCTGCAGGCTACCGGCAAAGGTTTGGGGGATCGTCTCGCGTGTCTTGGCGGTTTGGACGCCCTATCTTGGCAGGGTGGTCCGACCCCGCTCCCTGCCAGGCCGTGCCCGTGAGGCTCACCGTAGGCTGGCGGTCTGCTACCCGGGCAGTGTCGCAGACCTGTGCGAGCTCGCTTTCGAGAGCCCGTTCCAGCTCCTGGCCGCTACTGTGCTGTCAGCGCAGACCACGGACATCCGCGTCAACTCGGTCACGCCTGCGCTCTTCGCCCGGTATCCGACCCCGGCTGACCTTGCTTGCGCGGAACCCGGCGAGCTCGAAGAGATCATCCACCAGACCGGGTTCTTCCGGGCTAAGGCACGAAGCCTCATCGGCCTCGGGCGGGAGCTGGACGAGAGGTTCGACGGCACGGTACCGACGGCCATGGGCGACCTGGTCAGCCTGCCAGGGGTCGGCCGAAAGACGGCCAACGTCATCCGGAGCGTCGCATTCGACCTCCCCGGCCTCGCGGTGGACACCCACGTCGCGCGGCTCACGAAGCTGCTCGGCCTGACCCAGTCCACCGATCCCGTTCGGATCGAATCTGATGTCTGTGCCCTGCTACCTCCACGTGACTGGGGGTCGTTCGGCCTCACCTTGATACTCCACGGCAGGCGAGTCTGCATCGCGAGGCGCCCCCGCTGCGCCGACTGTGCGCTGGCCGACATCTGCCCTTCCGCGTCGTTGCCGACCCACAAGGCTGCCGTGACCCGCAAGACTGCGCTGACTGGCAAGTCTGAGTCGGCTCGCAAGGAGCCGGCGGAGTTCAGCGCCCGATCAAGCGGTCGAGGCGGCGCTGAGCCGCACGAAGCGCCCGTTCCACCTCGAAAAGCTCCGACTCGAGGCCGTAGTGATCCTGAGAACCAAGCCCGTCAGCGATCTCGGTGATCCGGCCGATCAGCTCGTGAAGGCGGCTGGAAGCTGAGCTGAGTTCGGTGTCGGTGGACATAGCGGTACCATCATGGACCAAATGGCCCCACCTCACGAACCTGCGCCGCTACCCGGCGGCGGCCTCGCCGGCGGCGTGCTCTCCGGCGTACTTCGAACCGTCGATCTTCGCGGGCGTACCGGCGAGCTCAAAAAGCTCCTTCCTGCACCCGAGGTCATCGACGACGAGGACGCTGCGCAAGTCGTCCGGACAATTCTGGCGGACGTCAAGGCGCGAGGTGATATGGCGGTCCTTGACGCAACTGAACGCTTCGACCGGGTCCGCCCTGACTCGCTTCGAGTCGAGCCTGCCGAGGTAAAGGCGGCGCTCGGGGAGATATCCCCGTCGTTGCGCAAAGCCCTCGAAGTTGCGGCCGACAACATCGGCCACTATCACCGGTCGCAACTCCACGACGACGTTGCCTACGAGCGCGACGGCGTAACGGTGACGGAGCTGCGGATGCCGGTCGACAGGGCGGGGCTCTACGTTCCCGGCGGCCTCGCACCGCTGGCGTCCACGGTCCTCATGACAGCGATCCCAGCCCGCACAGCGGGTGTCGCTGAGCTGGCCATGTGTAGCCCGCCGGGACCGGACGGCAAAATCGCGGCGTCGGTGCTTGCTAGCGCAGCCGTCGCGGGCGTCGACGAAGTCTACCGCGTCGGGGGCGCACAGGCTATCGGTGCCCTCGCCTATGGGACGGAGTCGGTGCCGGCCGTTGACGTGATTGTAGGACCAGGCAACAGGTACGTGGCGATCGCCGAGCGCATGGTCGCAGGACAAGGGGCGGTCGGGGTGCCGTCTGCTTTCACAGGCCCTTCGGAGGTCGCTGTTGTAGCCGACGACACGACGGACGCGTCGTTTGCCGCAGTCGACCTGGTGGTGCAGGCGGAGCACGGCCCGGACGGACTTTCCTACCTGATCACATGGTCCGAAGATGCTGCCGAGCGCATCGCCGGCGAGGTCGCCCGCATCACCGCACAGTCCCCGAGAAGACAGGCGATCGAGGCGACCTTCGCTCGAGGGGGTTTCTGCGTGCTGGTGGACGGGCCGGACCAGGCGATGCAGGCAGCAAACGTCATAGCAGCCGAGCACCTAGAGCTGATGTGCGCCGACGCAGCGGCGCTTGTCGCCAAGGTGACGAGCGCGGGCGCCGTGTTCGTCGGGCCTTGGGCTCCTGCGAGCGTCGGCGACTACGCGGCGGGACCGAACCACGTGCTTCCGACCGCCCGCAGCGCAAGGTTCTCCAATGCGCTGCGAGTCGACGATTTCTGCAAGCTGATCCACGTTGTAGAGGTTTCAAAGGCAGGCCTCGACCGTTTGGCCGCCCCTGTGGAGGCATTGGCACTGTCCGAAGGTCTCGCCGCCCACGCCCTTTCGGTGACGATGAGGACGTCGCGATCGTGACGCTACCCGAGTGCCGAGCTGACCTGTCGCTTCGCGAGGGATACCACTCGCCCCAAGTCGACGTAGCCGTTAGGCTCAACACGAACGAGTCGCCGTTCCCACCGCCCGACGCGTGGGTCCAGGCCCTCGCCGACGAAGTTGAGCAGATCCGCTACAACAGGTACCCCGACCGCTCCGCTACTCGGCTGCGTGAAGCGTTGGCGGAGTTGCACCGTGTGCGACCGGAGCAGGTCTTTTGTGCCAACGGCTCGAACGAGGTGCTCCAGTCGATCTGCCTCGCCTACGGCGGCCCGGGCAGGACGGCTGCAGTGTTCGAGCCGACCTATGCGTTGCACAGCCATATCGCTCATCTGACATCGACCGCGGTGGTGGAGGGACGCAGGCGGGACGACTTCGAACTTGACATTCGCGATGTGGCGGAGCTCAACGCGGTGTCGAGGCCGGACATAACGTTCCTGTGCTCGCCCAACAACCCGACCGGCAATTCTGTCGATCCGACGACTGCCGGGGCGGTGCTCGAAGACGCGGCGGGCCTCGTCGTCGTCGACGAGGCGTACGGCCAGTTCGCCGACTGGTCGGCGATTTGCCTTGTCGGCGACGACGTCCCGCTTGTCGTGACACGCACTTTCTCCAAGACATGGTCGATGGCGGCACTCCGGCTCGGTTACCTGGTCGGCCCAGCCCCGGTGGTGACGGCGTTGGAGAGGGTTGCGTTGCCCTACCACCTGGACGCCTTGAAGCAGGCGGCGGGATGCCTGGCCGTACGCTACAACGATGAAATGCAAGAACGCGTGGCTGCAGTCGTAGCGGAACGCCGCCGCCTGTCGTCCTTGCTCGAGGCGCTCGGAGTGACCGTATGGCCTTCCGCCGCGAACTTCATCCTTTTTCGCCCCGAGACTCGCAAAGCAGGCGAGGTGTGGCAGGGACTGGTCGACGCCGGCGTGCTGGTCCGCGACACGTCGAGCTGGCCTGGCCTGTCGGGGTGTCTTCGGGTGACCGTCGGAACTCGAGAGGAAAACGACGCGTTCACCGCTGCACTCGGGGAGGTGCTATGACCCGGGCGGCCCAACGTTCGCGCGCCACCAAAGAGACCACAGTCAGTGTGGAGATCTGCCTCGACGGCAGCGGGCAGACACAAGTGGTGACCGGACTGCCATTTTTTGATCACATGCTCGCCCAGTTGGGCCGTCACGGCGGGATCGACTTGGCGGTTTCGGCGAGCGGCGACTTGGAGGTGGACGCGCACCACACCGTCGAGGACGTCGGTTTGGCGCTCGGAGAATGTGTCAAAGAGGCACTTGGGGACAAGGTGGGAGTCAGGCGGTTCGCGTCTATCGAACTGCCCCTAGACGAGGCGCTAATAGCGGTAGCAATCGACCTGTCGGGACGGCCGTTCCTGGTCTACGGTATCGACCATGGTGGTCCTGATGCGTCACCTCTCGGTAATCCGCCGTTCCACCCCCAGCTGGCAGAGGAATTCTGGCGAGCTTTCGTCACTACCTCCGCCATCACCCTTCATATCCGGATGGTCTCCGGGCGCAACACGCACCACATCATCGAAGCGACATTCAAGGCCGTAGCGAGGGTGCTACGCGAAGCGATGCGGGTCGATGGCGGCGGCGTCCCGTCCACCAAGGGGACGCTTTGATAGCAGTCCTCGACTACGGCATAGGAAACCTCCGCTCCGCCGAGAAGGCCCTCCTCCACGTGGGCGCGAACGCGCGCCTGGTGAGCGACCCGGATGTCGCAATGTCGGCCGACGCTGTCGTATTGCCGGGTGTCGGGAACTTCGGCGCGTGCGTGGAGGCACTGCGCTCGTGCCGCCTGGAGGAAGCGGTCCGCGAAACCATCCGGGCGGGTCGCCCGTTCCTCGGCATTTGTGTCGGAATGCAGATGCTCTACGAGGGCTCCGAGGAGTCACCTGCAATCGACGGATTGGGGATCCTCGAAGGGGTGGTCAGGCGACTTCCAGACGATGTCAAGCGACCTCAGATGCAGTGGAACAGGCTCGACGTCAGAGACCGCTCCAATCCGCTTCTCGCCGGGGTCGCTCCGCAGCCTTGGGTCTACTTCGTGCACTCCTACGCTGCACCTGACAGCGCGGCGGTCGTTGCGACATGCGACTACGGGACAGAAGTAGCGGCGATGGTCGCGGCACCCTCGTTGTGGGCGACGCAGTTCCACCCGGAGAAGTCGGCCGCCGTGGGGTTGGCGATCCTGTCCAACTTTGCCGATGTCGTCGCAAAAGACGCCGGCTTGCGGGAGCCGCCCCCCCGGCGGTTTTCGTCCTAGTGGACCTCTACCCGGCGATAGACCTGATAGGCGGCCGCTGCGTGCGCTTGGTGGAAGGCGACTACGCCGCCGAGACCGTCTACGGCGACGACCCTGTGCGCGTCGCAACCGGATTCGCGGCCTCGGGGGCACGGTGGATACATGTCGTCGACCTCGATGCTGCCAGGACGGGCGAGCCGGTCAACCGTGTTGTCGTCGCAGCGATCGCTTCGGCGGTCGCGCCTGACGGCGTGTCGGTGCAGGCGGGGGGAGGCGTCCGAAGCGTGGAGGATGCCGCCGAGCTTCTCGATGCGGGCGTGGAGCGGGTAGTGGTCGGCACCGCCGCGATTGAAGACCCGACGCTCGTCTGGCGGATGGCTTCGCGCTGGCCGGGCCGTGTCGCGATGGGCTTGGACCACCGCGGCGGGGAGGTCCGCCTGCGTGGCTGGACCGAGCGCTCCGGCCGGCGTCTCGAGGATCTTGTGGGGCCGGCGATCGATGCGGGCGCTGCGGCGCTTATCGTCACTGACATAGCGCGCGACGGCCGGATGGCCGGTCCCGATCTGGTCGGGTTGGCGTCAGTGATCCAAATGACAAGAACGGCCTCCCCCGCAGAGGGCCGTTCCATGCCGCAAGCAAGCTTGGCGGCACCCGGCGGCGGCTACGTAATAGCGTCAGGAGGCGTCGGGTCGATCGACGACGTGGCCGCACTGGCGGCCCTCGACGGCCTCGGCGGGATTATCGCAGGAAAGGCCATCTACGAGGGCCGCCTGGACGTCGCTGAGGCTCTAGCTGTGCTGTCCTGCAAGGAGGGCCGGTGAGGGCGGTCAGGGTTATTCCCTGCCTGGACGTCGACGACGGGCGCGTCGTCAAAGGAGTGAACTTCGCGAACCTGGCCGACGCGGGTGATCCCGTCGAGCTGGCCGCCCGCTACGGCGAGGAGGGCGCGGACGAGCTCGTCTTCTACGACATAACGGCGTCGTCGTCGGGGAGGCGGACAATGATCGACGTCGTGGCGCGCACGGCAGAGCAGGTGTTCATCCCGCTGGCCGTCGGAGGGGGTGTCGCGACCGTAGACGACGCCCGCGCCCTTCTGCGCGTCGGTGCTGACAAGGTGAGTGTCAACTCTGCGGCAGTCGGGCGGCCAGAACTGATCGAGGATCTCGCTTCGGTGTTCGGCTCGCAGTGCGTGGTCGTGGGCATGGACGTGCGGCGAAGCGGAGGCCATTTCGAGGTCTACACCCACGGCGGTCGCACGCCGACCGGGCGCGACGCAATCGCGTGGGCGGCCGAGGTGCAAGCCCGAGGAGCCGGGGAGATCGTTCTCAACTCCATGGACCGTGACGGGACCAGGTCGGGATTCGACCTGGAGCTGACCCGCGCAGTCGTCGAGACGGTCGGGATCCCCGTCGTTGCGAGCGGGGGGGTCGGCAACTTGGGCCACCTCGTCGAGGGCGCAGTCCAAGGAGGGGCAGACGCTGTGCTTGCGGCGTCGATCTTCCACTACGGGGAGTCCAGTGTCGCCGAAGCCAAGGCCGCGCTAGCCGCCGCAGGGGTCACGGTCCGGCCGGTGCAGCCGGCGGCGAGGTAGCGTGCAGTAATGGACGAGACTGCAAAGCCCGATGGGACAGTAAGTCAGAAGGCCTTGCCGTCCAAGCAGGGCATCGAGATGCTCACTGACCGTGTGCTCGTCCAGATTCCCCGCTCCGAAGGCGAGCGAAGGTCGCGCGCCGGGATCCTGATCCCTGCGACAGCGCAGGTCGCCCGGCGTCTCGCCTGGGCCGAGGTGGTGGCAACCGGCCCGCACGTCAGGACCATCAAGGCCGGTGACCAGGTGCTGTTCAACCCCGAGGACCGCTACGAGGTGGAGGTCCAAGGCGAGGACTACCTGATACTTCGCGAACGCGACATACACGCTGTCGCTTCGGAGCGAGCGGCCGGCGGCACCGGGCTGTACCTCTAGGAACGCTCCGGCGCGCACTTTGCCTTAAGTTTCCTCCCGCTGCGCCCCCTAGCATGGGGGCCATGTCGGACGGATCATCCATGCAGCTTCGAGAAGCAGGCTCAGTCGCGCCCCTTGGTGCAACCTCGGAGCAGCTGGCGTCGATCGCCTACAATGCCGATGGGCTGGTGCCCGCAATCGTCCAGGACCACGAAACCAAGCAGGTGCTGATGATGGCGTGGATGAACGCCGACACGCTCAACGAAACCCTCGCTTCGGGGCGGACCGTGTTCTGGTCGAGAAGCCGGCGCGAACGGTGGCGCAAGGGGGACACCTCCGGCGAACGCCAATGGGTTCGCGAGGCGTTCTACGACTGCGACGGCGACACTTTGCTCTTCGAGGTAGACCAGGAAGGAGCAGGCGCATGCCACACCGGGAACCGTTCCTGCTTCTACCGTAAGTTCGGGTCGCCGCCGGAGCTGTGATACGGCCGTCGCGCGAGGAGTTCGCCTCCCTCGCCTCCACTTTCAGCGTCGTACCGGTTTGGCTCGAGCTGCTCGGCGATCTGACCACTCCGGTAGCGGCTTTCACCCGTCTGACAGCGGCCGACCCGACGGGCCGGGCGTTCCTCCTCGAGTCGGTGGAACACTCCCGACAACTCGGACGGTGGTCTTTCATCGGGCGCAACCCGACGGCGACGATTATCGGCCGGGGGGGCGAGCTCACAGTGGAGGGCTCCCTGCCTTCGTCGATTCCTCTGGACAACGGTACCCTAGCGGCGCTCGAAGCTCTCCTCGCCGAGTACCGCTCACCTTTGATCGAGGAGCTGCCGCCGCTGCAAGGCGGCGTCGTCGGATACCTCGGCTATGACGTAGTCCGGGAGGTCGAACGCCTCGGCTCGTCGCCTCCAGACGAAACCGGATATCCCGACGCAATCCTCTCTGTCGTCGGCGAGGTCGCCGCCTACGACTACTGGCGCCAGCGGGTCACCCTGATAGAGGCCGTGCCGGTGAGCGCGGAGGCGCAAGGGGACCGGGAGGCCTGCGACCTGCTCTACGACGAAGCTGTACGCCGGCTGGACGGCTTCGCCCGCCAGGGCGCCTCGCCGCTCGACGAGCCGCTCGTCGCACCGCCCGAGCGCTTCGACGAGCTGCCCGTGTTCACAAGGCGGACCACGAAGGAGTCCTTCGCGGCGTCTGTCGACGCCGCGAAGGAGCACATCCTTGCAGGCGACATATTCCAGGTGGTGCTCTCCCAGCGATTCGACGTCGACCTGCAGGCCGAACCTTTCGACCTCTACCGCTCCCTCCGCCAGGTCAACCCCAGCCCCTACATGTACTTCCTGCGCCACCCGGAGCTTTCCCTCGTCGGCTCCTCACCCGAACCGCTCGTTCAGGTGACCTCGGGAAACGTGGTCTCCAGGCCGATAGCCGGAACGCGACGGCGGGGACGCAACGACGCCCACGACCGTCGTCTCGCAGCCGAGCTCTCGGAGAACCCGAAAGAGCGCGCCGAGCACGTGATGCTCGTCGACCTCGCCCGCAACGACATCGGCCGAGTCGTGGATTACGGCACGGCGAAAGTGGACGAGATGATGACGTTGGAACGCTACAGCCACGTCATGCACCTGACCTCGCAGGTATCGGGGACGCTTCGAGCGGGGCTCGGACCGGTTGACGTCCTGCGGGCGACCATGCCGGCGGGTACAGTGTCGGGGGCTCCCAAGGTGCGGGCGATGCAGCTGATCGACGAGCTGGAGCCCGTGAAGCGTGGGCCTTACGCCGGGGTGATCGGTTACTTCGACTTCTCGGGAAACCTCGACACGGCGATCACGATCCGCACCATGCTCGTAAGCCCCGACGGAACCGCAAGCGTGCAGTCCGGTGCTGGAATAGTGGCCGACAGCGACGCCGCCGACGAGGACCTCGAGTGCGCGAACAAGGCGGCGGCCCTTCTTGCCGCAGTGCCCGGGGCGCGCCGGATCGCCGCAGCACGAAGGAGTGTCGTCGAGTCGCCAATCACTGGGGGTTCTGTCGGTGACTGAGAGGGTTCCATCTGCCAACGAGCCGACGCCGAGCGCGATCCGCTACCACTGTCTCGTGGCGCGCGACGCGCTCCGAGTCACTGGCCCCGAAGCCGGGAAATTCCTACAGAGCCAGCTCACCCAAGACATTTCGAGCATGGACCTCGGCGCGCATAGATGGTCGTGGCTTCTGGAGCCTGCCGGGAGGGTCGTGGCGCTGCTGCGGGTTTTTCACCCAGGCGAGCAGGAGTGGGTGCTCGAAGGCGATCCGGGGTGTGGTGAGGCGGTATCGGCTCGCCTGGCCCGCTTCAAGCTGCGCACCAAGGCGGATATCGAAGCGATGCCGGCAAGGCTCCTCTGCTTTAGAGGCCAGGGGTGGAACCTCGATGGGCCGTTGGTGGCGGACCCGCCTTGGCCGGGTGTGCTCGGTGTCGACCGGCTCTACCTGGACGAGGTCCCGGACGCGGCGGATCTCCTATCGGCCCCCGACGACGACCTGGCGGGGGCGCCAGCGCTTCTGGAGGCGCAGCGAATCGCGGCGGGCCAGCCGAGGATGGGAACGGAGATCACCGAACGGACAATTCCCGCGGAGACCGGCATCGTCGAATGGACAGTGAGCTTCACCAAGGGTTGCTACACGGGCCAGGAGCTAGTGGCTCGCATCGATTCCCGGGGCAACCACGTCCCGCGCAAGATGGTGAGGCTCCGCCTCGAAGCTGAAGTGGCACCGGGCTCGGAGATGTTCGACGCCGACGGGACGCCCGGGGTATCCGCAGCTGCTGCCGGGCGGGTTACGAGCGTCGGGCTGTCGCCTTCCGAGGGTTGGGTCGGCCTCGGATACCTCGAACGAAAGGCGGGCTCGAAAGTGTCGCTGCTGGCAGATGGAGTCCCTGTGAGGGTAATCGGGTAGCGACACTGTAGGCTCGGTCTTCGTGGCCACCTACCTGGACCGCATAGTCGCATCTCATCGCGCTCTAGTCGCGGCCGACGATCGTGACCTAGACGCGCTCGCAGACGAGGCGGCGGCGATGCCCCCGGCGCGGCGCTTCGCGGATTCCGTCAAGTTGGCCCACCGGCTCGCCGTGATCGCTGAAGTCAAACGCAGAAGCCCGAGCAAGCCCGGCCTCGCCCCGAATCTCGATCCTGGGGCGATAGCGTCCGCCTACGAAGAAGGCGGGGCGTCGGCGCTGTCTGTGCTGACCGATTCGGAGTTCTTCGGGGGTTCGCCCGCAGACCTGCGAGCCGCCCGGGCGGCGTGCGCGCTGCCGGTACTTCGAAAAGACTTCACGGTAGGTGCAGGGGACGTGATCGACGCCCGACTGATGGGGGCGGACGCCGTGCTCCTGATCGTCGCAGCCCTCGGGCGATCCGAGCTCGTCGAGCTCACCCGCCTCGCCTCCCAGCTCGGGTTGGATGCCCTAGTAGAGGTGCACGACGAGGCGGAGGCGCAGGCGGCGATCGAAGCGGGGGCAAGGATCGTCGGCGTCAACCAACGCGATCTGCACACATTCGAAGTTGACACCCGACGAGCCGTCAGGGTTGTTGCGTCGCTTCCATCCGACTGTGTGAGGGTCGCCGAGTCTGGCATCTCGGGACCCGACGACGCTTCCCGGCTCGCCGACGCCGGCTTCGACGCGCTGCTCGTCGGCGAGTCGCTGGTGACCGCCTCCGACCCGTCGGGTGCGGTCGCGTCGCTGCTGCAACGACGCATGCACGCCCGGGCTGGTCACGGCCCGGAGGGGGCATGATCGACGGCGAGTCCTTTATCAAGATTTGCGGTATCACGACCGAGGAGGACGCACTGCTTTCGGTGGCGCTCGGAGCGACCGCTGTCGGGTTCGTCTTCGCTCCGTCCAAACGCCAAGTGGCACCCCGGTCGGCCGCGGACATCAT
>JAKBBS010000365.1 GCA_021808425.1 Actinomycetes bacterium | reverse complement strand
GCGAGGCCGATGACGATCACGGCCCCGGAGATCGCAAACCAGCGCCTCCAGCGGCCGGCGAAGTCGAAGGAGGTCTCACCCCTGAAAAGCCGGCGGAACGCCCCGGGCTGCTTCGTGGCGGCGGTCACAGCGCTACCCCCGCGCCTTAGCGCCGAGCCCGCGCGCAATACCGAAGACGGGATTGTCGGTTATCGAGCGTCTGCGTCCCACCCAGATCACGGCGGGTCTGATGAAGAAGAACGCCGTGAACACGTCGAGCAGCGTCGACAACCCGAGGGTGAACGCGAACCCTCGCACGCTTCCGATCGTGAGCAGGTAGAGCACCAGCGCAGCGAGGAACGACACCAAGTCGGCGGTGAGAACGGTCCGAAACGCCCGGGCGAAGCTTCGCTCGACTGACTGGCGGACAGTCCTGCCCGCCCTCACCTCGTCTTTGAGTCTCTCGAAGTAGACGACGTAGGAGTCGACGGTGATACCGATGGACACGATGATCCCCGTGACCCCGGCCAGGGTGAGGGTGAGGTTCGAGGTCTGGCTGAGCTCGGCGAGGATCGAGTAGAGGATTGAGCCCCCGACGCCTAAGCCGATCATGACCACGAGGCCGAGCGCCCGGTAGTAGAGCAGCATGTAGACCATGACGACGAGGATGCCGCCTAGGCCGGCCAAGAGGCCTGCGCGAAGCGAGTCCTTGCCTATCGTCGCCGAGATCGTCTGGACGGTCTGAGGCACGAAGCGCACCGGGAGGGACCCGTATTTGAGCTCGTTGGCCAGCGCGGTCGCCTGGGCGGAGGTGAAGTTGCCGCTGATGGAGACGTTGCCGTTGAAGCTGGACGCCTGGAAGTCGGGGGCGGACTCGACCAGCCCGTCGAGCTCGAATGCCTCCTCGCTGCAAGGGGGCGGGTTGGTCGGTGACTGCTGGTAGCAGGCGTAGCGGGCGGCGGCGATCGAGTCGAACTTGACGGCACCCTTCGATGTGAGCGTGAGCGCCACCGTGTACTGACCGGTCGTCGAGTTGATTTCGGCTACAGCGTTCGATATCACCGAGCCGGCCATGTCGGCCGGCCCGAGCACGTAGCGCACCGTCGGCGAGCTAGCGAAGGCCGCCGGGTCGACGGGGAGCACCACCGAGGCGCTCGGGACGTCCTGCGCTGGTGTAGTGGTGGGGATCGACGACGGGTTAGTGCTCGAGCAGGCGGTTGCGGCGTTGACGGCCCCGGGCGGCAGGGTTGTAGTGGTGGTCGGCGTCGGCGTAGTCGTCGGTACTGTCGTGGTGCCAGGCGCGGCCTTGGTCGTGGTGGCGCTCGACTTAGACGTCGAGGTCGAGGTCGAGGTCGAGCCTGCGGCGACGAAAGCCGACGTGAGGTGCGCTGGCTGGCTCACCCCGAGCCCGGAGCGGGCGGTCGTTGCCGGCGACGACGTGGTGCCAGGCGAGACTTTCGCGGGCGCGACAGTTGTCGACGACGCCGACTTGGGCGTCGTCGTGGTGGTCGAGGTCGACTTGCCCGGCGCCACGTAGGCGGGTATCAGGCAGTCCACCGGTCGGAAATAAAGGACGGCCGTCTGTCCGAGCTGGGCCAGCGCCTGCTGGGAGTTCTTGAGCCCGGGAAGGTCGATCACGACGTCGCTACCCTGGCGAGCGACGTTGGAGTTGCTCACCCCGAGACCGTTGACGCGTCTCTCGATGATGCTGACAGCCTGGTTGAGCTCCGCAGAGTTAGCGGTCCCTTGGGGCTGCAACACCACGGACACTCCTCCGCGCAGGTCGAGCCCGAGCAGGATCGAGTGACCTGAGAGGAGGGTCGCTGTGATAGAGCCCGCGGCAACCACGAACACGAACAGGAGCGACCAGATCAGACTCCTTCTCATCTCACTTCCTGGGGGACCCGGGATGCTCCGGCGGGTCCGTGCCCTCGCTCCTATGATCGCCGCTCAGCCCGTCGCGGGTTTCATCGGCGGTCTCGTCGCCGTATGAGCCGGCTTCTTCGCCGTCGAGCTCCTCCTCGTCGGAACCCTCGAAGTCGGAGTCGTCCTCGTCGGCCTCGTCGTAGGCGGGCTCCTCGTAGGCGGGCTCCTCGTAGGCGGGCACGCCGGCTCCTACCGGCGGCGGCGGGCTGCCGGCGGAGGCGGGACGGGCGCTGACGGCACGCGGGATGAACGTCATGACTACGCCGGGCGAAACCTCCACGGCGACAGAATCCGGTGTCACCTCGACGACCGTGCCGAAGATACCGCCGGCGGTCATCACGGCGTCACCGACTCCGACCTGGCGTGCCGCTGCCTGCTGGGCGCGAGCGCGCTTTGACCGCGGCCGGATGAACAGCAGGTACGCGCCGCCGAAAATCAGGATGAGAACCAGGAACGGGGTCAGCGATCCCGACGTAGAGGTTGATTTTGCGACTGTTGTCGTGGTCGTGCTCTGCAGCAGCGAGGCGAGCAGGATGTGCATTTTGATCAGAACCCTCGGTTAGTGGCCCGCCTTCGGGCCCGCTGGACATTAGCGCAGACCATCACCGCTCCAGGCTTCATTGGTGTCGCGGATCAGGCTTTGGAGGGTGGCTGTTTCGATCGCCGCCCGAATTTTTCTCATGAACCCCATCATCCAGTGCAGGTTGTGAATGGTTATGAGCCGGCCCGCGGTGGGCTCGGCGACGATCAGAAGGTGCCTCACGTATCCTGCGCTGTAACGATCGCACACCGGGCACCCACATTTGGGGTCGAGGGGGCCGCCGTCACGGGCGA
>JAKBBS010000079.1 GCA_021808425.1 Actinomycetes bacterium | reverse complement strand
GAGGGGAGACATTTCTTCGCTTATGCCGTGATCGACCGGGAGGGCGAGCAGGTCGAGCTTTCTGCGCGGCCCTCCGATGCGCTTGCGTTGGCGTTGCGCGCTGCGGAAGCGGAGATTCTTGTGGCTGAACAGGTGTTTGTCGACCTTGGTCTGGCTGAACCGCTACCTGACAACTGAGGGCAGTGGCCTCAGACAAGCGGGCGTAGGTCGGCGGGCGCGGGTGGGTTTGACGGCGTGGGGTGGGGGTCGGCGAAAACGATTGATACTTTATACATCTATAGCCGGTATAAAGTATCTATCCTTTTTGAGAACCACTGAAGTTCACCGATATCCCGATCGTCGCTAAAGTTTCGGAGGCTCAACAAGCTTCGCCAGAACTACGTGGACTGACAATTCGCTCGCACCGACCACACTGCCGGAACCCCCCTCGCGGAGCTCAAAGGCCAGTTCTGCGATGACTCCAGCCTCGCGAAGGTCGTCAGCGGCTGAGCTCAGAGCAGATATGACACCACCGCTCGCCGTGACCACGACTTTCTCGACTGGGGCGCGCAGGGACACGCCTGCTTCGGTCTTTGTCCGCCGCACCTCGGCTAGGAGCTTCCTCGCGGATTGAAGGAGCAACTCGTCGCCAGCGGGATCCGACGCCGTCGATGTCCGGGGAGCCATACGACTCTCGCCACCGGACGGCCACTCTGCTCGGTGAATAGATCCGGTCTGCCACCACGACCAAACTTCTTCCGTGACGAACGGCAGGACCGGCGCGAAGAGACGTATAAGCGTCGACAGACCGCGGCGCAGCGCGTAGCGGGCCGATGCTGCCCGCTCCTCGCCGAGTGCAGCGTAAGCGCGGTTCTTTACCAACTCGACGTAGTCGTCGCAGAACATCCAGAAGAATGCTTCGCTGCGCTCGAGCGCCCGGGCGTAGTCGTAGCTTTCGAACGCTGCTGTCACGTCTGCCACGAGGGCGTCGCATGATTCAAGGAAAGCGGAGTCCACCGGCTCTAGTGCGAGGGGTGCCATGGACCCTTCGGCTGGCTCCCTCCTCGGGGCAACTTCGTACGGCGCCTCGCCCGAGGCGCCAAGGACAAAGCGAGACACGTTGAGAAGCTTGATCGCCAGGCGGCGGCCGATCTTCATCTGGGCCTCGTCGAAAGTCGCATCGGTGCCCGGGCGCGCACTTGCCGCCCAGTAGCGCACAGCGTCTGACCCGTAGCGTTCGAGGAGCGCAGTTGGCGTGACGACGTTGCCCTTCGACTTGGACATCTTCTTGCGGTCAGGGTCCAAGATCCAGCCTGATATCGCGGCGTTCCTCCACGGAAGCGTGCCGTGCTCGAGGTAGGAGCGAACGACCGTCGAGAACAGCCACGTGCGGATGATGTCATGGCCCTGGGGTCGCAAGTCCATCGGGAACACCAGGTCGAACAGCTCCTGGTCGTCTACCCAACCACCGGCGATCTGCGGTGTCAGCGAGGACGTCGCCCAGGTGTCCATGACGTCGGGATCCGCCACGAACCCCCCCGGTCGGCCCCGGTCCGATTCGTTGAAACCCGCAGGGGCTTGCGTGCTCGGGTCGATCGGGAGTTGAGACTCGTCGGGAAGGAGCGGTTCCGAATAATCGGGTGATCCGTCGGGGCCGAGGCGGTACCACACGGGGAACGGCACCCCGAAGAACCGCTGGCGGCTCACGAGCCAGTCACCTTGAAGCCCGTCGACCCAGTGGGCGAAGCGGGCTGCCATGTAGGTGGGTTGCCATCCGAGTTTGCGACCCAGCGAGGCGAGCGCGTCCCTGTGTGAGACTGTACGGAAGAACCACTGGCGGCTTGTGACGATTTCGAGCGGCCTGTCTCCGCGCTCGTAGAACTTGACGGCGTGACGTATCGGCTTCGGGTCGCCTATCAGTTCGCCTCGGGCGCGGAGCTGTTCTACGACGGCTCTTTGCGCCTGGTTGACGTTGCGGCCTGCGATCGACTCCTGGTAGAACGCCTGGCCTTCGACGGTGAGTCCGCCGGGCGGGGAGGCGACGAAGCGGCCGTCTCGGCCCATGACAGAGCGTACGGGCAGTGACAGCTCCCGCCACCACGTGACGTCCGTGACGTCGCCGAACGTGCAAACCATTGCGACCCCGGTCCCCTTGTCGGGCTGGGCCAAGCTATGGGCGAGGACCGGCACCTCCGCCCCGAATACGGGCGTCGTGACGGTGGAGCCGACGACGTCGGCGAAGCGGGAATCATCGGGGTGGGCAACAACGGCAACGCACGCCGCCAGCAGCTCTGGGCGCGTCGTATCGACGAGCAGCCCCGATCCGTCGGATCGGCGAAAGCTAAGCCGGTGATACGCGCCGTCGCGCTCTCTATCCTCCAGTTCGGCTTGCGCAACCGCAGTGCGGAAGTCGACATCCCACAGCGTCGGAGCTTCGGCACTGTAGGCCTCGCCGGCGGCCAGCAGACGCAGGAAAGCCCGCTGCGATGCCCTTCTCGCGGAGTCGCCGATGGTCGTGTAGTGCTGGGTCCAGTCGACGGAGAGCCCGAGCTTGCGAAACAGCGCTTCGAACGCCTTCTCGTCCTCGGCGACGAGCACGCCGCACAGCTCCACGAAATTCGGCCTGGAGCACGAGACGGGTTCGACGCCCTTGTCGAGGCCACCCTCAGCCGGCGGCTTGAAGTCGTGGTCATATGGCAGCGAAACGTCGCAGCGGACACCGAAATAGTTCTGGACCCGTCGCTCGGTCGGCAGCCCGTTGTCATCCCAGCCCATCGGGTAAAAGACCTGGTAGCCGCGCATGCGCTTGTAGCGGGCGATTGTGTCGGTGTGGGTGTAGGAGAAGACGTGGCCGACGTGCAGCGACCCGGACACCGTCGGGGGAGGGGTGTCGATGGAGTACACGGCGCGAGCCCGCGTGGCCTCGCCGTCTGCGCCCGCACGGCCTGCCACCTCCTGGCTCGCCGCCTCACGGTCGAAGCGATAGGTGCCCTCGAGCTCCCATCGGGCGGACCAGCGGTCCTCGAGGCCATCTAGGGTTGGTTTGTCCGCAGCAGGTGTAGACATGATCCCGCTACGGTACTTGCGTGCTACGCCTCTTCGATACCGCGTTGGGTTACGTGACCCCCGTCGAGGGCTCCCAGCCCGGCAAGTTCTCGATGTACGTCTGCGGGCCGACAGTCTCGGGTGAGCCCCACCTCGGCCACGGCCGCTTCACCGTCGTGTGGGACGTCCTTCGGAGGTACCTCGGATGGACCGGAATGGAAGTCCGGTTCGCGTCCAACGTCACCGACATCGAGGACAAGATCATCGCCAAAGCCCGCAGCTCCGGCGAAACGCCCGAACAGGTTTCAGCTCGATATGAAACTATCTGGTGGGACACGATGGACAGGCTCGGGGTGGCCCGCCCCGACGACACCCCTCACGCCACGGCTTGGGTGTCGGAGATGGTCGACCTGATCGGACGCCTCGTCGAGTCCGGGCATGCGTACGTGGGTGGCGACGGCGTGTACTTCTCAGCGGAGAGCGTCGGGGATTACGGACTCCTCGCCCGCCAGCCGCTCGAATCCCTGCGCGTCGGGGCCCGGATCGAAGCCAATGATGCTTCGGCTAAGCACTCTGCGATGGACTTCGTGCTTTGGAAGTTCGCGAAGCCAGGCGAGCCGGCATGGCAGTCGCCGTGGGGTGAAGGTCGCCCGGGATGGCACACCGAATGCGTCGTGATGTCGCTCGGGCTGCTGGGGGAGGGTTTCGACCTGCACACAGGGGGTCTCGATCTTTCGTTCCCCCACCACGAGAACGAGCGAGCCCAAGCGACCGCGGACGGGAAAGTCTTCGCCCGCCACTGGGCCCACAACGGGATGATTGTCGACGAGGGAGGTGAGAAAATGAGCAAATCTCTCGGCAACACCCTCTCGCTTCTCGGCCTCCTCGACGCGTACGACCCGAGAGCTTTCCGGCTCCAAGTTCTCCAGGCGCACTACCGCTCGCCGATGGCGGTGGGCGCCGGCACCCTCGAAGCCGCTTCGGCGGGAGTCGAGCGCCTCGACATCTTCTCGCGGGAGTTCGCCGGAGCGAGGGGTGCCAGCGCGAATGAGGCTGCGCTGGCCAAGTTCCGGGCCTTCATGGACGACGATCTCGACACGCCAAAAGCGATCGCCCTCGGATTCGACCTGCTCAAAGCAGCGAGGTCAGCGACGGGAGACGAGGCGGCCGGTCTCGCGTCGGCTGTCTTCGATATGTTCGAGTCGGCGCTCGGCTTGGAGCTTCGGCGCGAGGGCAAGGTCGTACCGCCTTCTGTCGTCGAGCGTGCGGCGCAGCGAGACCAGGCGCGCTCGAAGCGTGACTGGGCGCGAGCGGATGCCTTGCGGAACGAGCTGATCGCGGAGGGCTGGACGGTCGAGGACGGGCCTGGTGGGACGACTGTCCGTTGAATTTGAGGGGGAGGCTTGTGCGACGTTTGAGAGATTGAGCGGTATAATATTTGTTACTATTCAGTAACAAATGTATTTGTTGGCGAGAGGTCTGAGGTGAAGATGCCGGATTTTTTCATGGGGCTCAACGAAGACCAGGAACAGCTGCGGAAGTGGGTGCACGACTTTGCGGAGAAGGTGGTCCGTCCTGTCGCTCATGAATGGGACGAACGCGAGGAAACCCCGTGGCCTGTCATCGAGGAGGCTGCAAAGGTCGGGATGTACTCACTCGACTTCGTCGCGAACATTTTCTCCGATTCGAGCGGTATCTCTGTTCCCCTGGTCATGGAGGAGATGGCTTGGGGTGACGCAGGCATAGGGCTCGCAATCTTCGGGACCACCCTCGCAGTCGCTGGAATCTTCGCCAACGGGACGCCCGAACAGATCGGGGAGTGGTTGCCTCAGTGCTTCGGAACCCCCGACAAGGTCGCGTTGGGAGCGTTCTGCGTTTCGGAACCTGACGCCGGCTCGGACGTGTCGTCGATGAGAACCCGCGCAGTCTACGACGAGTCCCGCGGCGAGTGGGTGCTCAACGGAACCAAGACCTGGATCACAAACGGCGGCATCGCCGATGTGCATGTCGTGGTGGCATCGGTCGAACCCGATCTCAAGGGACGAGGCCAAGCAAGCTTCGTGATCGGTCCGGGAACCACGGGGCTTTCGCAGGGTCAGAAGTTCCAGAAGATGGGCATTCGCGCTTCGCATACGGCAGAGGTCATCCTCGACGACGTTCGCGTGCCGGGAAGGAACCTTCTCGGCGGAAAGGACCGCCTTGACGAGCGCCTGGCCCGAGCGAGGTCCGGGTCCGGTGGGAGTCGTTCACAGGCTGCGATGGCGACATTCGAAAAGACCCGTCCGGCTGTCGGTGCGCAGGCCGTCGGGATTGCACGAGCGGCCTACGAGTACGCTCTCGACTACGCGAAGGAGCGTAGACAGTTCGGTCGAGCGATCATCGAGAACCAGGCGATTGCGTTCAAGCTAGCCCGGATGAGGATGCTCACGGACGCGTCCCGTCTTCTTGTGTGGAATGCATCGTGGCGGGGTTCGAGCACGAGTGGCTTCGAAGCTGCGGAAGGTTCGCAGTCCAAGCTGTTCGCTGGTGAGACGGCCGTTACTGTCACGGATGAGGCGATCCAGATCCTCGGGGGGGCCGGCTACGTGAGAGACCACCCGGTGGAGCGCTGGCATCGTGACGCAAAGATCTTCACCATTTTCGAGGGGACGAGCGAGATCCAACAGCTTGTGATTGCGCGGGCGATCTCGGGAATGCACATCGAATAGGTTCGGGAGGGCACAGGTTCGAGGGGGCACAGGGGCATAGCGAGGGGCGTTACCTGGTCGTTCGTCCTTCGTTGTTCGTGGCATGTTTGGGTGATTTATCAGTCTTTAGTCTTGGGCTGATTCGAGGCTGATTCGAGGCTGCTGATGGCCACGACGGCCGTTTAGCGGTTCACCCACTCGCTCCCTGCCTCCGCTGAGGGGGGCATCGGTAGTGTCGGCCGGCGACGATCACGTCATGGACCATCGACGGCGGGAAGAGTCCGTGACTTATGACTCCTGGGATGGCATCGAGATAAGCTGAAAGAGTTTCAGGGTTATTGAAAGTCTGAATCCAGTCAGCGATGATTCCCCCCTCAGGGCTCCTTGGAGTCGCAGGCCTCGGTATAGCCCCATCGAGGCGTCGAAAGGTGGACGGCGATCCAAACGCAAGGATTTCGAGCGGAACGGGTGGTGAAAGAACCTCGACGAGCTTGTTGGCGGAGACAATCACCACGAAGCGGTCCGTCGTCGCAGCGACCACCTTCTCTCGAGTATGGGCTGCGCCCGCACCTTTAACCAGCCAACCGTCAGGAGCGACCTGGTCGGCGCCGTCGATAGCAATGTCGAGTCGCGACGGCGCTCCGGGAGAATCGAACGCCTCGATGCTGAGTCCGGCTTCCCGACCCAGGGCTTCGGTGGCAGGAGAGGTCGCGACACAGTGGATCGACAAGTGCCGAGCGGCGAGAGCGGGAAGCAGGAACGCCACGGTCGAACCGGTGCCGAGGCCGACTGTCATCCCATCCTCGACCAGAGCCGCGGCCGTCTCGGCCGCGATCGCCTTCTCGGCCTTGGCCGTTTCGGCTTCGTAGCGATCTCTGTCCCCTTGGTCCCCTTCGGCCATGGAAGGAATCTTGGCATAGCACGGCGAGGTCAGCTCGCCGTCGTCAGCGCTCGGCCCGGCAGTTCGTGAAGCCCTCGGCGAAGCGCTACCGTGTCGGAAAGATTACGGCGCCGCAAACCAGGCTGGCGCGCCCCGATTCCAAGGAGAATTTATGACCATAGCTGTGGGCGACAAGATCCCTGACGTCAAAGTACAGGTCCCCGGACCCTCTGGTCCGGAGGCCGCCCAGACCGCTGAACTGCTTGGCCAGGGAACCGTCGTGCTCTTCGGCGTTCCAGGGGCTTTCACGCCGACCTGCAGCGACCATCACCTGCCCGGGTTCGTGATAAGGGCCGAGGACCTTCGGGCTAAAGGAGTGGACAAAGTCTTCTGCGTTTCGGTCAATGACGCTTTCGTGATGGGTGCGTGGGGCAGGGCAAATGACATTTCAGACGAGGTTGGCCTGATAGCCGACGGGTCTGCGGTGTTCACTAAGGAACTGGGCCTCGACGTCGACCTGACGGGCGGAGGGCTCGGAGTCCGCTCGAAACGTTACGCAGCGATCATCAAGGACGGGGTCGTATCCCACCTCGCAGTAGAGGAGACTCTGGGCCTCGATGTGAGCAGCGCCGACGCCATCCTCGCTGCTCTCGGCTGAAGCGATACGGCGGGCAAGACCAACGAGGCCGAATACGCGTATTGCCTCGGATCAGTCCCGCGGTGTTAGGAGGTAGGTCGAGGACGCTTTCGCGATCAGCGCGCCGGACTCATCGGTCACTTCGGCTTCGACGAAGGTAATCCGCGAACCGCCCCCGATCACCCTGGCGGTACAAGTCAACGGCTTGCCGATTCGAGCACCTTTCAAGAAGCTGATCTTCATCTCCGTATTCGCGGTGTAGGCCTTTCGGCCAGCAAGGTGCGTGATCGTCGACGAAGCCATCGCGGTGTCTGCGAAGGCAGCGATGAAGCCTCCCTGCACAACCCCTATAGGGTTTGCGAGGTGCTCGCTCGGTGTCATGGTCCAGACGGTTACGCCGGGCGAGGGCTTGTCGACGCAGGCTAAACCGAGTGTCAAGTCACAGTTGGGTGGAATCCGAAGTCCCGGCTTTCGTGCCGGCGAATCGGTCACAATCGTCCCATAGAAGGTGACGCTGCAGCCGGTCCGCCTTCGCCTCCCAAGCCCGGCTCCGGCCTACCCTGAGGGGGTAAGGCGCGCAGCCCAGCCCAGACCAGATCGGCTAGGTGGCGTGCCATGAGCTCACCCTCGGCGGGGTCGAGAACTCTGGCGGGTTCCGAGCCGCCACCGGAGCTGCCGCCTGAGGCCGGGTTTTGGTCGGCCACCCATCGGCGGGCGGCAACCTCGCCGAGGCCGACAATCGAGTAGCCGAGAAGCTCCCGGTGAGCCTCATCGACGTCCGCGTCGATGAGGCGACCGATGACCTCAGCGACCGACTCTTCCAGCCTTAGGACCGGCTCGGAGAACTCTTCGCTGATCCTCGCTCCGCTAGTGAACAAGAGCTGGTAAGCGCTCGTCGAGGTGCATACAAAGTCGAAGTAGGACCGAAAGCCAGCCAACACCTTGCCGTAGGGGCTCGACTCTGCCTCGATCGTCGCTGACATGTCCAAGACCAGCTTCTCTCCGACAGTGTCGAGCAGCTCGACGAACAGATCCGTCTTGGAAGCAAAGTGATGGTAGAGAACAGGTTTCGTCACGCCGGCAGCCTCCGCGATGTCTTCCATCGAAGTCTCGTGGTAGCCCTTGCGGGCGAAGCGTTCGAGGGCTATCTCCAGAAGCTGAGTTCTGCGTTGCGGGGCCGGCATGCGACGCCGTAGCAGCACGCTAGTCGAGGTGTTCAAGCCTGGTTCGCCTCCTTCATCCAAAGATCCTCGCAGACCAGGCCGTATCTTCGCACAAAGGGTTTCGTGGGGCCGGCTGGTCGTCGCTGGCTTCGCCGAATGCGTGCAACCGCGCTTTATAGAGAACCATGTGGTCTTTTGACATGGTCAGAGTGGCAAGGATTCGAAAGGTCGGCTGACTGGAGCCGACAACATCGGGCGTGAGGCCACCCAATCCAGCGCCAGCGAAGGTGACGAGTAGGCCACCCGAGCCGTTACGGCCGGTTCCGGCCCGGCGCGCGGGTACCAGCCTCCTGGCTGTCAAGGCCCGACGACGCCGCTTCCGGCTCGTGCCCCCGGCAAGCCACTGAGTCCGGGCACTCCGCCCGGAGTAGATGTACTAGAACTGGCCGGGAAGTCCCATCCGGCGGCGATCATCAGCTTCTCTATGCGACCCGGGAGGTCGGCGAGATCGAAATGCTGTTCGACCAACCGATGGTTGTGTGCGAGCACCGCCTCATCGGGCTCGCGCAGCCATCGCAATAAGTCTCCAGGCTCGCGGGTACTGAACCATCGGAATCCGAGCCGTCGAAGCTCGTGGCCGACCGGGTAGTCGCCTACTGCGGCGGGCCGACGGAAGATGGCTGCCTCGAGGGGTGGATTGCCGAAACCCTCCCATGTAGAGGGGAACGCGACGACGTCGCAGGCGGCGTACGCGTGATGGACTCCGCTCGACGGTCCCATCGGTGTCACAGGCCCGTGCCTGACGGGGACGGACGCTGCGGAGAGAATGGAGTCGAGCTGTCCCTGGTAGCCCTCTTCGGCCGGTCCGAGGACCCAATAAACGGCGCCGAGGTACTCGGCTAGCGCGACGCCGGCCGGTATGTCCTTGCGGGGGATTGCTCGGGTGGGTTGCAGCACCACCAGATCGCCAGGACGCGCTCCGAGAGCCTCCCTCGTGGCGTCCCGGTCGCCAGGCCGGGGATCTGTGTCGAAGCAGTTTCGGATCACGGTAGCGGTGATACCGCGCTGGGCGAGCTGGTGCGCCGAAAGCTCGCTTATCGTCACATGGATCCACGTTCGATCGTCGGGCGGAGGAGGCTCGCCTGCGAAACGTTCGCGCTGCCACGGCAGGTCATGGTGACGCATGAAGGCCTGCCTGCCACGCAGCAGCTCCGCCACCGCATCTCTAGCCGCCGGGTTGAGGGGCAGGGAGCACAGATTCTCCACGACGACGACATCAGCGTCGTCCAGTGCGTCCGCGAGCAGGGTGCGGTCGAGTACTTCTCCACGCTCGCCCGTCAGCCAAGCCCCGGCTGCGAGTCCCGGGATCTCTACGTCGACAGGTCCAGAGCCTGCAACGGTTCGCACTTCGAAGCCGAGCTGCCGTAGCGCCCAAGCCCATTTCGCGGCTTCCACCGACACTCCGTCAGCGCCGCCGAGACGAAACGACAGCGACACAGCCAGCGGCCTCTGCGCGTGGGGCCGTTGGCTTAGTGGAGCTTGCACCTCGTGACACTGTACTGGCGCTCTGCGCGTTGGAGGCGGGGGGTGTCATGATAGACGTCGGTCATGGACGCGAATCAGCTGGTTTTGCATTCCCCGGTCGGGTTCGTGATCGCTTTCGGGGCCGGCGTGATCTCCTTCCTGTCGCCGTGCGTTCTCCCGTTAGTTCCCTCCTACCTGTCGATGATGTCCGGCGTCGGCGTGACCGAATTGCAGTCCGCGAACCGCCAGGGCCGGGCCCGTCTGCTCCGAGCCACTCTCTTGTTCGTTGCGGGCTTCACGGTGGTCTTCGCTGCTCTTGAAGCAACTGCGAGCAGTCTCGGGCGAGCGCTCGGCGCCCACCAAGTTGCGCTGGATCGTGTCGCCGGGATCGTCATCATCGCAGCGGGCTTGCTGTTCGCGGGTCTCGTAAGTCCCAGGTGGCTGCTTCGTGAACGGCGCTTCCATGTGTCGCCGGCGCGCCTCGGCGACTGGGGGGCGCCCGTCATGGGGATGGCGTTCGCCTTCGGCTGGACGCCCTGCATAGGACCTGTGCTTGCGGCCGTACTGGCGCTTGCGAGTTCGTCTGAAACCCTGGCCCGAGGCGAGGCCATGCTGATTGTCTACTCGCTTGGCCTCGGCGTTCCTTTCGTGGCGGCTGGACTCGCGTTCGGACGGGTTGCAGGGTTCGTTGCTTTCTCCCGGCGTCACATGCGGGCCATAAACGTGACATCGGGTCTGGCTCTGTCGGGGTTGGGTGTCCTGCTTCTGACCGGCGAGCTCCACGTGCTATCGAGCGCCTTCACTGACATCCTCGACTCCGTGGGTCTCGGGCGGCTCGCTTCAGTTTGAGATCAGTAATCAGAACCAGACCGAACGGATCAAACTGCCGTCCGCCACTGCGCCGGAATGCGCCGAATGGCACTAGCACTCCAGTGCTAGGTACCCTTGGGGAGGTGCAATGGAGCCGGTGATCCGATTCCGCTCTGCGGTAGCCCTCGCAGGCGGCTTTCCCGTCCTTGCCGGCGTCGACCTCGACGTGGCCGGTGGCGACGTCGCTCTCTTGCGCGGCGCGAACGGGGCAGGCAAGACGAGCATCCTAAGGGCGGCCGCCGGAATCCTTCGCGTTGTGTCGGGTGAAGCCTCCGTGCTTGGTGCTGACCTGGTCGACGACCAAAGGGCCGTCAGGAGGCGTGTGGGGCTGCTGGGCCACGCCAGCGGGCTCTACGACGACCTGAGCGTCACGGACAACGTCCGATTCTCCCTGCGCGCAGCGGGCGCTCCGGCTGGACGAGCTGACCAAGCCTTGGAGGTTCTCGGTCTGCTCGGCCGCCTCGGGGATGCTCCGGTGCGTTCGTTGTCGGCAGGCCAGAGACGCCGGGTGGCTCTAGCAGCACTTGTCGCCAGAGACCCGGAGGTGTGGCTGCTCGACGAGCCCCACGCCGGCCTCGACGCTGAGTACCGCGACATGCTGGACAGTTTCGTCAGGGCGGCCGCGTCACGGGGGCGGACTGTGCTAGTCGCATCCCACGAGGCGGAGAGAGCGGAGCCGCTTGCAAATCGGATCATAACTGTGGCCGGCGGCGTCGTGGTAAGCGTGGCTCTCGTGGCGGCTCGGCGGACATCCGCTCAACATACGCAGGCCTCGTTGGGAGTGGCGACCGTTGTGGCGTGACGCCGCACTCGTCGGCGCAAAAGACTTGCGGATCGAGTACCGCAGCAGGGTGGCAACGACCCAGGTAGTGCCGTACGCCGTGCTGGTCCTCGTCCTGTTCGGCTTCGCGTTCGACCAGGACCACACGCTTCTCACCAAGGTCGCCGCGGGACTCTTCTGGGTCGCGGTCCTGCTCAGCTCTCTGCTTGCGGTGCAGCGCAGCTACGCGATAGAGAGCGCCGACGGAGCGCGAGACGCCCTGCGACTGTCAGGCCTGGACCCGGCCGGGATCTTTCTCGGTAAAACTTTGGCAGTTATGGCGCAGTTGTTCGTTTTGGAGCTCGTGCTCGGAGTCGGTGTGGTGGTCCTCTTCGGCATCGAACTTCGAGATCCGGCCCTCCTATTCTCTAGCTGTGTCGCCGCGACGGTCGGCCTTGCCGCGGCAGGCACGCTTTACGGCATGATCGCATCGGGGCTCAAGGTGCGAGAGACACTGCTGCCGCTCCTCGTTCTTCCGGTAGTCGCGCCGGTGTTGCTTGGCGCCACTCAGACGTGGATGGCGGCCCTCGGAACGGCTAGCGCCGGAACGGACGGTTGGAAATGGCTTTCCCTTGTCGGGGGTTTCGCCGTGATCTACGTCGCCGCCGGAACCCTGGCATTCTCGATACTGGTGGAGGAGTCATGAACTCGAACTTTCCCGAAGGCGGCCTGAAGACACGTCCTGCGAGCGGCGTTGTCGTAGCCAACCCGAAGTCATGGCGCTCCTCGCCAACCGGCGACAGGGTCACTCTCACGCTCGGTGTGGGCGCACTGGCGACGGCAGCCTTAACGACGTGGCTCGGGCTGTTCGTAACGCCGCCGGACCAGGTCCAAGGCCAGCTCGTCAGGCTCATTTACGTGCATCCTGCTGTTGCCACAATGTGCTACGCGGGATTCGGCCTTTGCGCCCTCGCGAGCCTCGCCTACCTCTGGCCCCGCACGAGGAGCCGGCGCTGGGACCGCCTCGCCGTAGCCGCGGCAGAGGTTGGCGTCGTCTTCTGCGTGCTCACACTGGTTACAGGATCCATCTGGGGTCGCCCGACGTGGGGCGTGTGGTGGACGTGGGACCCGCGTCTGACTCTTACAGCTCTGCTTTGTGCTGTCTTCATCGGCTACCTCGCATTGCGTCGCACCGGGGGCGATCCAGACGCTCTCGCGAAGCGAAGCGCTGTCGTCGCCGTAATCTGCGTAGTTCTGGTACCAATCGACCACGAGGCCACAACTTGGTGGGCGAGCTTGCACCAGACGAGCACCCTGTTTCGTGCCAACCCGCTCATACACGGCGAGCAGCTCTACACCATGCTCCTGTCGTTCGTAGCGTTCGGCCTCGGCTTCGCCTGGCTTGTGATGCATCGCTACCGCCTCGAGGTCCTCCAAGACCGATTCGGCGAGGAGGGCTATGGCCTTGCAATCAAGGAGCGCAGAGCCGAGGGAGGCCTGCGGGTCGGCACCGCACCTGCTTCGCATCAAGGCGAGGTCGCAACGTGAACGGCTACGTCGCAGGTGGCTGGGGCGCGACGGCCGGCGTGCTCGCCCTGTACTCGTGGAGGATGCTGCATCGCGGCAGGCTTCTAGCGAGAAAGCTCGACCCGGCGAGGGCTCCCAGGAGGGGAAAAAGGTGGCGGTAACTACTGACAGTTCTGCGCCCACGGTCACCGGGCGAGAAGCGGTCGGGCCAGCCCCACGAGTTCGTGTCGGGCGTTCGCTGCTCGCGTCGAGGCGTCGCCAGATCATTGCGGGACTGGTAATCGCTCTCGCGATCGGATTCGTGGTCTTCGAAGGTCTCGGAAACGCGCTGTCGTACTATCAGACGGTGCCCCAAGCTCTAGCGGCGCGACAAGCTCTAGGGGTGAAGTCTTTCCGGATCATGGGAACCGTCGGACCGTCCGTGAAACAGGTTGACAATCGAACTGTCTTCGACATCTCCTACCAGGGTCAGACTGTGTCGGTCGTCGACAGCGCGGATCCGCCTCAACTGTTCAAACCTGGCATACCGGTCGTGCTCGAAGGGCATTTCGCGAAAGGCAGCGACGTGTTCGACTCCGACCTGATTATGGTGAAGCACAGCGCGAGCTACGTACCAGCGAAGGGCGAGCCGGCGTCGGTGACGGCCCAGACGGGCGGATCGTGAACGCCGCCCTCGGCGAGAGCGCCGACCTCCTGGCGTTCGGGGCGGCCGTCGTCGGCTGCGTTACTTTGATGTTAGGCCTGCTTCGAAACAGACCGAATCTCGTCCGCGCCGGCCGTGTCTACACGTGGGTTATTCTCGCAGGTGCTGTCCTTGCGACTGTGGCGATGCAACACGCCCTGATCACCCACGACTTCAGGCTCGCTTATGTCGCTAACAATGACAGCACACAGACTCCGATCCTCTACCGGATCACGGCCATGTGGTCGAATCTCGCCGGCTCGATCCTGCTGTGGGGGCTGATACTTGCGGGGTGGATCGCGGCGACGGCGATCCGTTTCCGCAAGCGGGCCACAGACCCGCTGATCGGCTGGGCTATGGCGATTGCTTACGCCGTGGCCGCGTTCTTCTTCGGGCTCATGCTTACCGGGTCCAATCCCTTTACGCTCGTGAAGGGCGCTATCCCGTCAGACGGACCAGGACCGGACCCGCTGCTTCAGAACAACGTGCTTGTGGCGTTCCATCCCCCCCTGCTCTACCTCGGCCTTGTCGGTTTCACCATCCCGTTCGCTTTCGCGTGCGCAAGCCTGATTACGGGGCGCGTCGGCGAGGGCTGGCTTGTCGAGATGCGCCGGTGGACTCTGTTCTCTTGGGGGTTTCTCACTTTCGGCTTGATCCTTGGCG
>JAKBBS010000364.1 GCA_021808425.1 Actinomycetes bacterium | reverse complement strand
CGGACGGATAAGGATCGAGATCCACCAGCGATACGCGCTCGAGGACGCAGCGCTCGCTCACATCGACCTGGAGAGCGGACGCAGCGTCGGGTCGTCCGTCTTCAGTCTTTGAGGACGAAAAGAAAAAAGGAGAGGAAAGTGCTAGCCCACACAGTCGAAGCGAGTAACGAGTACTCCGTCACTGATGAGTCGAAATTCGAGCTTGCTGGCGGGGTCACCAAGCTGACGGCGACCATTGGCGCCGAGATTTCCGGCGTCGATCTTGCCGAGGTCTCGCGAAGTGACCGGCTGTTTGGTGAGCTTCGGAGGTTGCTGCTAGAGCACAAGGTGCTCTTTTTCCGTGACCAGGACATCACAAGGGCGGATCACGCTGCCCTCGCACGGCGGTTCGGGCCGCTGGAGGATCATCCGGTGGTCCCGACCGACCCCGACAATCCAGGGATAGTGCGCATCTACAAGGATCAAGACAGTCCCCCCGACCACTACGAGAACGCATTTCACTCTGACGAGACCTGGAGAGACAAGCCTGCGATGGGCTGCGTTTTGCGATGCGTCGAGACGCCACCGACGGGTGGGGACACCATCTGGGTCAACATGGTCAAGGCATATGAGGACCTGCCGGTCGACGTCAAGGCGAAGGTCTCGGAACTCCGAGCCCGGCACAGCATCGAGGCGACGTTCGGGGCGAGGCTACCGGAGGAGCAACGCCATGCTTTGAAGGACCGTTACCCCGATGCGGAACATCCAGTGGTTCGTACTCATCCCGAGACCGGCGAGAAGATCCTTTACGTCTGCGGGTTCAGCACCCACTTCGTCAACTATCACACACCGGCCAACGTTCGTTACGGCATGGACTTCGCTCCGGGCGCAGGCAACTTGTTGAGCTTCCTGATCAGTCGAGCTGCCATCCCCGAGTACCAGGTGCGCTGGCGTTGGACCAGGAACAGCTTCGCCATTTGGGACAACCGCTCGACCCAGCACTACGCCGTTCAGGACTACTGGCCTGCTGTACGAAAGATGGAACGCGCAGCGGTCGCCGGCGACAAACCCTTCTAGCTCAACCTGATTCAGCCAACCCACTATCCGATTGGAGACCAGACATGCATTTCCTAGACGATTCGCTTTTCCCCGAGAACCAGGAGAAGCTGGTAATCACAGCCGCACCGTACGCCCCCGAGTGGGAGCCCGCTGACTTCCCTGAAGACATTGCGTTGACTATGGACGAGCATGTTCAGGCGGCGGTCGATTGCTATAACGCCGGTGCCACGGTGTTGCACATTCACGTCCGCGAACTCGACGGCCATGGGTCGAAGCGCCTGTCGATGTTCAATGAGCTCTTGGGCCGGCTCCGCCACGCCGTCCCGGACATGGTCCTCCAGGTTGGCGGTTCGATCTCTTTCGCCCCCGAAGGCGAGGGAGAATCGGCGAAATGGCTGAGCGACGACACCCGCCACATGTTGGCCGAGCTGGAACCGCGACCTGACCAGGTGACGATCGCCATCAACACAAGCCAGATGAACATCGTCGAGTTCATGACCGACGACGACATGCGCGGGACGTCGTTTGAACGCCCCGAGGTGTACGAAGCCTACAGGGAGATGGTCGTGCCGGCAGGTCCCGCCTGGGTGGCGGAGCACTTGAAGCGACTTGTGGCCAACGGGATACAACCTCACTTCCAACTAGCCACGATCGCACAGCTCGAGACAGTCGAGCGGCTGATGCGCCACGGCGTGTACACGGGCCCGCTCAACGTGACCTGGGTCGCGATAGCCGGCGGCTTTGACGGCCCTTCGCCGTACAACATGATGGAGTTCATCCGCCGCACTCCGGACGGGGCTTCGCTCACGCTCGAGACGATGATGCGTAGCGTGCTCCCGATCAACACGATCGCCATTGCACTCGGGCTGCACACCCGCTGCGGCAACGAGGACACGATCTGGGGGAGGAAAGGCGAGAAGCTCACCACAGTGCGTCAGGTCGAGCAACTCGTGCGCATAGCCGGTGAGCTCGGTCGCTCCGTGGCTACCGGAAAGGAAGCCAAGGACATCTATAGGCTGGGCGACTATTACGGCTCGGCCGAAGAGGCAGTTGCCAAGGCAGGGTTCGCTCCGTCCCGCAAGCCGGGGCAGGTCGGGTTCACGTTCCACGCCTAAATCGACGCTACCTGCGGGGGTGTGGACCCTTTGGGACAGGCTGGCTGTGAGTCTCCGGTTCCGCAGCGCTTAGCGCAGGGTTCGTGCATTCCAAGGGTTCGTCAGGTAGATTCTGGATCGGTCGAAGTCGTGTATGTTCCGTGTGGCAAAGGTGGCGTTTTGGGTTGGACAGATTCACGCGCAGGCTCGAGCTGGCTTGGTCGCGGATACGGTCGGGCCTGCTCGTGTCCTCAGGATGGCCCTGTCTCTGCTGCGGACTGACTCCCGACGGCTCGCTCTAAGCGCCTGTCGGGTACCAGCCAGATGAGTGCCACGACGACATAAAGTGCGAGAGCCACCCACCGGTCAACTATTGACAAAACTATTGCCATCAGGTAGATGCACGGAGACGCCTTGCCCTTCCAGTCCCGTCCGACAGCGGCACTCAAGCGCGATCCTGCCCCCTGTGCCGCGATGATCTGAGTTTGAAGGATGTAGTACGCGACCGCTGCCAGCAGGAGGACGATGCCGTAACCGGCTGTCGGAATGGTCGCGAATCCGTTCTCACCCATCCATCCCGTCGCGAACGGAACTAGGGACAGCCAGAACAGCAGGT
>JAKBBS010000363.1 GCA_021808425.1 Actinomycetes bacterium | reverse complement strand
CAGGTCCGCCTCGAAGCGTTCGGAGTTGCGACACTCGTACTGTCGGGCTTCGCGTACCGTGTCGCAATCCATTCGATTCACGCGCCGATCGCTGCGACGATGCCGAACTGGCTGCCCGGCTACGTCGACCAGTTCGCTCTCGGCATGGGACTCGCCGTCGCCAGCGCATGGGTCGAAGTCACCGCAGTTAGGCCGCGGTGGTTGTGGCATCCGTACATGCCGTGGGTGGCATGGACCCTTGCTGGCGTGTGCTTCTTGGCTGTCGGAAACCTCGGTTTGCCTTTGTCTCCGCTCGGTAACGGCAGTGAGGCCAGCAGCCTCGCCAAGCAGGCTCTCTACGGGGCGTTCGGTTTCTTCGTCGTCGTCCCAGCCGTCTTCGGCCGCTCCGACGAGGGCACGATCCGGAGGCTGCTTCGCGCTCGCGTCATCGCCGCTGTCGGAGTCGTCTCCTACGGCGTCTACTTGTGGCACCAGGCGTGGCTGACGAAGGTCCTCTCGTGGAGCAACGCTCAGATTTTTCACATCTCACTGCCACTCTTGGCTGCCTCCGTCACCGGTCTCGCGCTTGTAAGCGCCACGGCCAGCTACCTCGTCGTGGAGAGGCCGATCCTGCAAGGGAGGTGGCCGCTGGTAGGGTCAAGGATTCTCATGATCGGTAGAGCAGCGCGTATACCCAATTTCGTGGCGGCCCCAGCGGAGGAGTCTGCCCGCGCTACTCGATTTGGCCGAGACGCGTGATCGACGAGACAGCAGATCTGACTTCGACGCCCCGCGTCTCCATGCGGGGCGGCAAGCGGCCCGGCCGGTCCGCCGTCTCGGCGAACGCGGGCGGACCGACGAGCGCGGCCGGACCGACGAGCGCAGTCCTTGGGCTACTCCGGGAATCCGGAGAGGAGCTGGCGCCAGCGGAGCTCGCTGCGGCCGCGGGCATCCGCTCGGTCGAGATCATCGCGTGGCGTGACCTCGGCCACCCCGAAGCCGGCGGGTCTGAGCTGCACTCTGCGCGAATAGCCGAGCGCTGGGCGGCCGCCGGGATCGATGTCCGTATAGTGGCATCCCGCGCGCAGGGCGCCCAGCGCCGAGCGAACGGTGACGGCTACCAGGTCGCCCGGCCCGCCGGGCGCTACACGATCTTCCCTGCAGCCATGATGCGACGGCTAGCGCCCGCTGGGGCCGGCTCTGCGCGTCCCGACGCGACCGTCGAGATCTGGAACGGCATGCCGTTCATGTCGCCTCTTTGGGCTCCTCAACCGCGAGTTGTGCTGCTCCATCACGTCCACGACCGGATGTGGGACACGGTGCTCCCGGCACCGTTGGCTGCTGCCGGCCGGCTTCTGGAAACCAAGCTCGCCCCGCCGCTATATCGCCGCACCCGCCTCGTGACGCTCTCGCAATCCTCGAAGCTCGACATAGTGCGCCGGCTCCGCCTGGACGAGAGCCGGGTAGACGTCGTGCCGCCCGGGGTGGACCGCGAGTTCGTTCCGGGCGAACGTGCGGAGCATCCGCTCGTCGTCGCAGTGGGTCGCCTCGTTCCCTACAAGCGCTTCGACAAGCTGATCGACGTCCTCGTGGAATTGAAAAGCCGCCATCCCCGCCTGACGGCGGTGATCGCCGGGGATGGCTTCGAGCGAAGCCGCCTCGAACGGCTGGTCGCTTCAAAGGACGCCGAATCGTGGCTTGACCTTCCTGGAAGGGTCGACTTTCCCACGCTTCTCAGGCTTTATCAGTCTGCGTGGGTCCTTGCGTCCAGCTCCGCGTTCGAGGGCTGGGGCCTGACGATCTCGGAGGCAGCGGCCTGCGCGACGCCGTCGGTTGCCAGCCCGATCGCCGGGCACTTCGACGCCGTCGAGGAAGCGAAGACAGGCTTTCTCGCCGAGCCGGGCCCCCCCATGCTCGAACGCCTCGACCTCGTATTGAGCGACGCCGCGCTGCGCGGGCGGATGCAGGCGGCGGCGCTCGCCAAGGCGCACACGCTCAGCTGGGACGGCGCGGCGGGTGCGATCTTGCGGATCCTTGCCGAAGAGGCGACCCTGTATAGGTGACACAAGGCGCCGTCGAGGCACTTCGAGCGGAATCCCACAAGCTCATTGAACTGACATCCACATTGACCGCAGACGAGTGGGCGGCGGCCAGCGGTTGCGCCGGCTGGCGAGTACAAGACGTCGTGTGCCACATGGCCTGCGTTTTCCATTCAGTCACGGACCCGTCCTCGATCGAATCGGGGCCGCCCGACGACGTGGAGGCGTCCGCCGAGGTACCGGTGCAGGCGCGTCGATCCTGGCAGCCTGGCGAGGTGGTCGAGTACTACCGCCACTGGGCGAACCTCGGCTTGGAGGCTGTCGCTGGACTGCAGGTTCCTCCGACGGCGACCGTCGAAGTGCCGCTAGGCAACCTTGGCAGCCACCCGCTGCACCTGCTCGCGAACGCCCTCGTCTTCGACCATTACTGCCACATCCGCCACGACATCGGCGCCGCGATACCTCGGGCTGCGGGGCTTCCCCACGACGCTGACGCGTTGGCCGAGACACGGGTATGGATGCTCGCCGGCATTCCACAGATGTGCGCGGGGGCGTTATCGACTGCTTTGACATCACCGGTGAGGCTCGTTCTCTACGGGCCCGGCGGGGGAACCTGGGTCGTCCGTCCGGGCAGCGACGGCGGCTTGTGCCGGATCGAGGAGGAGCCCGACCGTACCGACTCGGGCGAGGATGATGCTGGCATGGACGTCGCTGGCACGGACGACGCAGCCAC
>JAKBBS010000362.1 GCA_021808425.1 Actinomycetes bacterium | reverse complement strand
GCCGAGAGGAACACGCCGAAGGGGATCGGCGTGCGCCGTCCCGCCTTGTGCGCCACGATCAGGGCAACACCAACCAGAGCGCCGAGCAGGTTCGCCGCGAAGAAACCGATCAAGGCGTAACGCCAACCGAGCCAACCGAGGGCGAGGGCGATCACCGGTCCGAATCGGACGTCGCCGAAGCCGAGCGACCGGGGGCTGGCGGCATTAATTGCGAACAGAAGCCCGAACTCCACGCCGGCGCACACCAAGGCAACAACGAGCCTGTGCCAGCTCCCGTCCACACCCGCAGCTACGACCAGACCTGCCAGCACCAGCAGCCCCAGCGGGTATACGACCACTTTGGGCAGAAGAAGGTGGTCGTAGTCGATGAACGAGAGCGTGATCAGTCCCGCAACGAAGATGATCTCAGCCGGCAGTGTCGCACTCCAACCGAAGCGCAACGCCGTCGCGACGAACACAAGGGCGGTGAGTGCTTCGACGGCCGGGTAGCGCGCCGAGATCGGCGCCGAGCACGACCTGCATCGCCCGCGCAGGACCAGCCACGACAGGAGAGGGATGTTGTCGAAGGGGGCTATCCGGTTCTGACACGAGGGGCACGCGGAGGGTGGCCTCACCACCGACTGGTGTAGCGGGACCCGGTGGATCACCACGTTCAAGAACGAGCCGATGACCAGCCCGTAAAGGCCGGCCGCAACGACGAGCAATACGTTCACAGGACGCTCCTTGCCCTCACGTGAACACTGTAATCGGGGTTACTGTGGGTGCCCATGATGGAACCGATGGCCGTCTCCTCGCGACTCGCTGCCCTTCGAGGGGAGCTACAAGAAATTTCGGCCCTCCTGATCACTTCCTTGACGAACATCCGCTACCTGACCGGGTTCACCGGCTCGGCGGCCCTGCTCGTAGTCGGCCCCGACGAAGCGCTCCTCGTCACCGACGGACGATATGAGACTCAGGCGGCGGAGCAGGTCGCAGCGTCGGGGGCGCAGGTGCGCATCGACGTCGGCGGCGTCGCGCGCCAGCGCGAAGCCGTCAGCGGTTTCGTGGGTGCGTCGCAGGCTGGCACGCTCGGCTTAGAAGCCGGGAACGTCACGTGGGCAGCGCTTCGCACGTTTCGATCCGACTGGTTCCCGGGCGTCGAGCTGACCGCCACCAACGGCCTCGTCGAGAGGCTGCGGGCGAGGAAGGACCCCGGCGAGCTGGCGCGCATGGCCGAAGCAGCACGAATAGCCGACTCGGCGCTCGAGAGGCTGCTCCCGCAGCTCGGCGACGGGATGTCGGAGGAGCAGTTCGCGAGACGCCTCGACTTCGAGATGCGCGAGCTCGGAGCCGCCGAGCCGTCCTTCGAGACCATCGTCGCCTCCGGGGCGAACGCAGCGAAGCCGCACCACCGTCCAAGCGCCCGGCGCATCGAAGACGGCGAAGCTGTGGTACTGGACTTCGGGGCCCGCTTCGACGGGTACTGCTCGGACATGACCCGAACCGTGTGGACGACGCCGCCTAAAGACCCGGAGCTGCGGCGCGCGATACAAGTCGTCGCGCAGGCTCAGGCTGCGGGTGTTGCCGCCGTCGGGCCCGGCGTCGCCGCCGCGGAAATCGACAGGGTCTGCCGGGACATCATCGCCGACGCAGGGCTCTCAGAGCGTTTCGTGCACGGAACGGGTCACGGCGTCGGCTTGGACATTCACGAAGCGCCTTCGGTGTCGGGCGCGTCCGGGGATACACTCGTGGCGGGCCATGTGGTGACCGTCGAGCCGGGAATCTACCTTCCCGGCCTGGGTGGAGTCCGCATCGAGGACACCGTCGTCGTTACCGACGACGGGTGCCGCCCGCTCACCATGACCGCCAAAGAATTGATCTAGGGAAAAAGAAGAGACCATGCCTGCCGTATCCACAAATGACCTGAAGAACGGGATGTCCCTGAATCTCACCGAGGGACTTTTTTCCGTAGTGGAATTCCAGCACGTCAAGCCCGGCAAGGGCGGCGCGTTTGTCAGGACGAAGCTGAAGAACGTTCGAAGCGGCGCGGTGATAGAGCGCACCTACCGGGCGGACGAGAAGCTCGACCAGGCGCTGATCGACAAACGCGAGATGCAGTACCTCTACCCTGACGGCGACAGCTATGTGTTCATGGACACGACCGACTACGAGCAGCTGCAAACCTCGAAGGTCTCCCTCGGAAGCGCCGCATCGTATCTGAAGGAGGGCGACGCCGCCGTCATCCAGCTCTACGACGGGGAGATCGTCGGCGTGGACCTGCCCGCCTCGGTGGAGTTGACGGTCACCGAAACCGAGCCCGGCGTTCAAGGCGACCGCGTCTCGGGCGCGCGCAAGCCGGCCACTTTGGAGACCGGGCTGTCCATCCAGGTGCCGCTTTTCGTCAACATCGGCGAGCGGATCAAGGTCGATACCCGCACCGGCGAATACCTGACCCGGGCCTGAGCTGCTTGGCGTCAACCTCCAGCCGGCGCGAGGCCCGAGAGCGGGCCCTCATGCTTCTCTACGAGTCCGAAGCGAAATCGGTGGACCCTACGGCGCTTGTGCGGGACCTTCCGGTCGAGCCGGACGCCTACACGGTCGCGCTGCTGCAAGGCGTGGAAGCCAACTTCGCCGTCGTCGACGGCCACATCGGCCGCCATGCGATCGGCTGGGCGCTCGACCGGATGCCTGCCGTCGACCGGGCCATCCTCCGTGTCGCAACGTTCGAGCTCCTCGGCCGCCCCGACGTGCCGACAGCTGTGGTGCTCTCCGAGGCGGTC
>JAKBBS010000361.1 GCA_021808425.1 Actinomycetes bacterium | reverse complement strand
AATCGGGCCACAGGACGTCGGTGAACACCAGCTCGCTGTAGGCCAGCTCCCAGAGCAGGAAGTTCGACACCCGGAACTCGCCGGAGGTGCGGATGACGAGGTCCGGGTCGGGTAGCTCCGGCTGGTAAAGATGCCGGCGAAGCGTCTTGTCGTCGATGCGCCGGGCCGGTATGCCTTCTTCTACGATCGCCTTGACCGCGTCGACGATCTCGGCTCTGCCGCCGTAGTTGAACGCGACCGTCAGGGTCATCGCGCGATTCCCGGCGGTCAGGGCCGCTGCCTCGTCCATCCGGCGCAGCACCCAGCGCGGCACCCGCCAGTCCCGCCGGCCGATGAACTGGATGCGCACCCCCATGCGGTGCAGGTCGTCACGGCGGCGTGTGAGCAGCTGGTCGGCGATGACGTCGAGAAGGAAGCGCACCTCCTCGTGGGGCCGGCGCCAGTTCTCCGTGGAGAACGCGTACACCGTGAAATAGCGGATCCCGAGCTCCAGCGCCCCGCACGCAGCGTCGAAGAGTGCCTCCTCCCCGGCGCGGTGGCCTTCCGTGCGAGGCAACCCCTGGTTGGTGGCCCATCTTCCGTTGCCGTCCATGACGCACGCGACGTGGCGCGGTATCCGCCGGTAGTCGATCGCGTCGGGGTCCACGCCTGTCACGGTAGCCCGCAAAGGTGATTTGCGTCAGACTCTTCGACTATGACGGATCTTCGAGGACGCCCGCTCGCGCGGCCGGACCCCCGCGCGTGACCAAGCCGTCTGTTAAATCCCTCGTCGAGGCCGCCATGGCGAAAGCGACCGGCAGCCTGCCCGGCAGCGAGGAGCGCCCGAGCCAGCGCGAGATGGCGGAGGCTGTTGCGGCTTCCATCGACGAGCGACGCCACCTGGTGGTCCAGGCCGGAACAGGTACAGGAAAAAGCCTCGCCTACATGGTCCCGGCCCTCGCCCTGGGAGCGAAAGTCGTGGTTTCCACGGCAACAAAAGCGCTCCAGGATCAGCTCGCCACCCGGGACCTTCCGGCGCTTGCTGAGTCGCTTGGCATTCCTTTCGAGTTCGCAGTCCTAAAAGGCCGATCCAACTACGCGTGCCGCCAGCGCGTCCGCGAGCTAGCCACGTCGGGCGAGCAGCTGACCCTCGAGGGCGGTCTGGCCGGCTCCCCCTCCGCCGCTGCGGGTTCCGCTCATCCCGACTCGGGCCTCGGTGTCCTCGGGCGCGAAGTCAAACGCCTCGCGGACTGGGCGGAGCATCGGACGAACTCGGGTGATCGGGCCGAGCTCGACTTCGAACCGAGCGACGTTGCATGGGCTCAGGTGAGCGTCTCCTACCGTGACTGCCCCGGTGCCACCCGCTGCCCGTCCGGGGGGGATTGCTTCGCCGAGAAGGCACGCGAGCAGGCGACCCTCGCAGACGTCGTGGTCGTCAACACGCACCTCTACGCCACCTCCCTCGCCTCCGACGGGGAACTTCTCGCAGCTCACGACGTCGTCGTGATAGACGAAGCCCACGAGCTCGAGGACATTGCTACTGCGTCGTTCGGGGTCGAGCTCGGCGGCGGACGCTTCGCCAGCGTCGGTCGCACCTGCAGGGCCCTGATCGACGACCCGTCGTCGGCTATCGCAGTCGAGGAGTGCGCCGTCATCTTCGACGAGGTCGCCGGTTCGTGGTCCGGCCGGGCTATCCCTACTCCCCTCGAAGCCGACGTCGTGAGCCGCATGACGTTGATCCGCGAGCGCCTCGCCCGCCTGGGCGGTGAGCTTCGCCGGTCCGCCCGGGCGCCCGGCAGCCAGATCGGGGGCGGATCCTCCACGTCGCCCGGAGCCCTCGGAGACATCCATGCCGGTGCCGGGGCCCGCTTTGCTCGAGCGGAGAAAGCTTTGACACACCTGCAAAGTGACCTGGAGACGATTCTCGGGGTATCCGACGACGACGTCGCCTGGGTCGAGGAGACGTCGGCTGGCCACCTCGCGCGCGTCGCTCCACTCGACGTGGGGGCGCGGCTCCACGAGCGGCTTTGGAGCAAGCAGGACGCACCGACCGCCATCCTTACGAGCGCCACGATCCCTCCGCGACTGGCCGAACGGGTGGGGCTACCCCCAGGGTCGTTCGACCAGCGTGACGTCGGCAACCCGTTCGCGTACGACGAACAGGCACTCCTTTACTGCCCGCTCCACCTTCCCGATCCCCGGGACACGAACTTCGAGGCGGCCATGCACGACGAGCTCGTCGAGCTCGTCAACGCTGCGCACGGGCGGACCCTGGCGCTTTTCACCTCGTGGCGTGCGATGCGCAGCGCTGCGCTCGAAGTCGGGCGGCGAGTCGAGTGGGAGATCCTCACTCAGTCCGACCTGCCCAAACCGGCGCTGGTAGCACGCTTCGCTTCGCATGAGACTTCGTGCCTTTTCGCCACGATGGGCTTTTGGCAGGGTGTGGACGTTCCCGGCCCGTCGCTTTCGCTGGTGACGATAGACCGCATCCCATTCTCGCGTCCCGACGATCCGTTGCTTGTTGCGAGACGCTCCAAGGCGGGCAGGGGCGCGTTTGAGCTGATCGACTTGCCACGCGCTGCGGCGATGCTGGCGCAGGGCACGGGAAGGCTCATCCGGTCGCGCGCGGATAGAGGGGTGGTCGCCGTCTTCGACACCCGCCTGGCAAAGGCGCGCTACCGCTGGACGCTTATCGGGGCGCTCCCGCCGATGAGACGGACACGCCACAGGAGCGAAGTGGAGGCTTTTCTCGCTCTCACCCGGGACACCCCCTCGGAGTAAGAGCC
>JAKBBS010000360.1 GCA_021808425.1 Actinomycetes bacterium | reverse complement strand
CGAGGCACTCCGCCGCTTCACGAAGATCGACGACGGCCCGTTAATCATGATCTCCCACACGTCGGGATCTGAAAGAAGCGCCTCCAAAGGCCCGTAGCCGACAAGGTTGCGAAGCGCCCGCTCCACCGCCCCATCCGGGTCGACAATATCGAGAGACCGCCGGCCGCCCCGATACTGGCTGCGCCACTCCTCCACTTCCTCGCAGAGCAGCCGGCGAAGAACGTCGATCGCCCCCGGATCGCCCATATCCAGCTCAGCCTCCTTGGCACGTTCCTGGGCGGCCAACTCGACCTGGCGCAGCGGTGACACCCACCCCTTTCCTCCTACGGAAGCCCCAAGGGTGACCACACACGAAACATACCCAAACTACACACGTGTTCGAAAGCGATTACGACAGAAAATGCCGAGAAACAAGGGCACCAGCAGAGTGTGGACGCTCCGGATCGCCCGCAGATCAGGATGCTGGAAGATCCCAGAGCTCATCCGCGAGCACCTGCACTACGCCTACGCCTACGCCACCGCTATCGCCTGCCAGCCGGCCAAACTCAGCGACCTGAGCGGACCTGGTGAGCAACTTGAACGACATGAACCGTGTTCTGTCGGGCGGCTACATTATCCAGATAGTACCCACACTTATCGGGGCGTTCATCTGGGCAACCGTGCTGGCCGAAAGCTTGAAACCGGCACCTTCCGCTACGCCTGGACGCTGGCCGGTCACGGACGTCACCGGCCGGGCATAACAGCGCTGAGGCCGTTGGACCTACATGCGTCGAATAGACGATCGTCGTAGACGACGATCTCATCTGCATCGAGCATGATCGCTGTGGCGAGATGGATCGCGTCGAGCGTGCGCAAGAGAGGAGGAGCGACACGGCGGGCGAGGCTGATAACCTCCCCGGTGATGAGTCGCTCGGCGACTCCGGCCAGCGCTCCTTCAATGGCCTCTTGAATCCTGTCCTCGCCATACGAACCGCCGTTGAGCTGTGTTCGCAAGGCTCGGCTAACCTCGACCCAAGCCAGTGACGACGAGATGATCACGGCATCCTCAGCAACATAGCGATCGAATGCTTCTTCCACAGCGTCGGACTCTGTTTCCTGCACCGATCTCTTGATCAAGGCACTGCTGTCGAAGTAAACCCTCACGTCAGATTCGATCTTCCCGACCAAGAAGATCGGCGCTGGTAACTCCCGGAGGAAGCCTCAAACGCTTCGCAACTTTGCGAGGCGGCGTCCGAGGTGGACGGACGTTTCCCGTGGAAACCAGCACACCCAGCTCGCTGCGGGTACCCTCACCCGCAGCGAAGCCGAGGTGGCGTCCAATGGCTTCGCGGATGACTTCTTGCTGGGAGCGCCCGGTCCGTGCCGCCTCGCGTCGAACGGCTTCTTCGGCTTCAGGGCTTAATCGCAGGTTCATCGCCACGCCAACGATGGTACCACTTAGATGCCACAGGCAGTACCACACGGTTGGCTGAGCCCGTTTGTTAAACGACCCAGCTGGCTCTCCCGTCTCTACCCCGAAGCGCCCTAGCCGGTGGAGCCGATACTCTCACGATCGAAACGCCAGCTATGGATCGAGTCGCAATACGGTGCCGGGCGAGCCGCGTTCGAAGCTGCTCCTCCGACTGGCCGACATCGGCGGCGAAACGTTGGAGCAGCACGATCAGCTCGACCTCGAGGCTCACTGCACGCGGCGGCAACCGCCATCCAGCTCGACGCCACCGCCGGCTCAACGCTAGTCCACACCGCTACGATGGCAGAGGTTCTAATCGGCGGCGTCAGGATCGGCCGAGGTGCTGCCATGCGCGACGACCTTCGAGCGGCGGGTATTGAGATAGCACCGTATGACCCCGACGAACCGTTGCGCCTGGCCGAACTGCGAGTAGCGACCGGCCTGAAGCTGCCCGACTGCTGCGTATTGGACGTCGCCGCCCACCATCAGGCCTCTCTAGCTACATTCGACGCAGATCTTGCCTCAGCCGCACGGCACCGTGGCGTAGCCGTCCTCCCGTGAATTAGCACTGCCCTGAGGTTTGCTTACTCATCACCGCCTAGCGATCCGCAACTGCGACATGATTTTGTGCGCGTGTAATGGCCCGAACTCCGAGGAAGATCTTCGGAGTTCGCCTGCTCAGCGCACGGCAAAGCGGCGAAGGACGACCCGCTCAACGGCGCCAATCAGCTTGTCTAGGGCGAACGACTAGATCGCGACAACGGCCACTCGAGCCGATAGGCCTTTGTGGGCATAAGCAACGCACCCACCAAGGCGACCAGCGCAGTGACACGAAGAGATGCCAGCAGGGCAGGGCGTGCGATAGGAACCTACACCTTCCACAAGGTTACGATCGACGACGCCCCATAACCCGGCACTGTGCGATCCTTCCGTCGGGCAGGGTGGCTCATGAGATGAACCGCTCCCCGCTTAGACAAGTTCCATCCGGTGGCCGACCTGACCATCGCGACGGCAGGCGAGAAGGCGTTCGAGTAGCCGACGCTCCGCCTCCTCGACTGTCATCCCTCTCAGAGCTTCGAGAATCGGTTCGACTTCGGCCCGGTAAAGCACTGGTGGGCGTTCCTCAACGCCTCCCCGACTGCCTTGTCCGCGACGATTCTCCAATGGGGGGCGCGGCTCCTCCGCCTGAAAGTTGTCGGCGGCCATGAGAAGCTGACCGGAGACGGCCAAATAGTTGACCGGTGACGGTCACGAAAACTGACCGGTGGCGGTCACGAGTTCTGCGCTCCCGTTGACGTTGTCGACGGGGCATCCACCACG
>JAKBBS010000078.1 GCA_021808425.1 Actinomycetes bacterium | reverse complement strand
CGCTGCATTTCCTCATTCTCGTCACAGGCTAGCTTAGAGCGCGCTTAAGGGTCGGGACACCCCGGCGTTCGGGTGCAACGTCGCTTGCGCCTTCAAAGCCTGTCGACGCTGGCAGAATGGCTACCGCGCATCGCCGAAGGCGATGTTGTAGGGAAGGCCCGGAGTGCGTGTTCTCGTAGTCGAAGACCAGACAAAGCTCGCGGATGCGATCAGGCGCGGTCTCGTCGCTGAGGGCTTCGCTGTCGATGTCGCAGCGGACGGCGAGCAGGGACTGGCTCTGGCTCGCAGCGTTCCTTATGACGCAATAGTCCTTGACATTCTCCTCCCGGGACTGAATGGATTCGAGGTATGCCGGAGCTTGCGTCAATCCAAGATCTGGACGCCGATCCTAATGCTCACGGCGAAGTCGGCCGAATCCGACGAAGTGGAGGCACTCGATATCGGCGCCGATGACTTCCTGGCGAAACCCTTCTCGTACTCCGTACTTGTCGCCCGCCTCAGGGCGTTGCTCCGCCGCGGGGTACGGGAGCGCCCGAGCGTGCTACTTGCCGGCGACCTGTCCCTCGACCCGGCTGCGCACGTCTGCCGGCGCGGGGAGCGCAAGATCGATCTCACGCCTAGGGAGATGGCGATGCTCGACTTGCTCATGCGACACGCCGGGCGGGTCCTTTCCAAAGCGGACATCCTCGATCACGTGTGGGATATCGACTACGACGGCGACGACAACATTGTCGAGGTCTACATAAGGTACCTGCGGCGCAAAATTGATCTGCCTTTCGATCGCCAGTCGATCGAGACCGTTCGAGGCGCAGGGTACCGGTTGGCGCCGAACGGAGGATGAGGTCGGTGTCGCGCCGCACCTCGTCGCTCCGGGCGCAGGCAACCGTGGTGGGTGTCCTCGCCGTAGGGGCTGCGCTGTCGCTCGGAGCTGTCGGCTTGGTAGCCGAGCTTCGGACCTCAATGACCGAGGGGATCGAGGTCACCGCCAGGACACAGCTTGACGATGTCGCATCGCTTTTGAAAGTCGGCTCTCTCCCAGCCCAACTTCCCGCCGGGAAGGGCGACACGTTGACACAGGTCGTGAGCGCGGCAGGCGATGTGATCGCGTGGAGCGCACCGTCGCTGTCCGGGGTGCCTATCAGGAAGATCCGGCCCGGCGAGGAGGGTGTGCAACTCTCCACGGTGAGCGGCGCTCTCGGCTCGGACTCGACGTCGGCGGGCCAGAGCGACGGCCCTTACCTCGTCCTCTCCCAGACCATCCCTGCGTCTGCAATCGTTTCGCCGGGCGCAGCCACGTCGCTGTCACAGGCCGGGCAGGCACCGCCGCCGTCGACACCAGCCGGTGGAGCAGCCACCGTGTACGTGGCTGCGACCCTGCGCCCCGTAGACGCAGCGACTGCCACGGTCGCATGGTCCCTCGTGGCCGGGCTTCCCGTCGTGCTGCTGCTTGTGGGCGTGTTGATCTGGATCCTCGCAGGTCGGACCCTGCTTCCGGTCGAAGCGATACGGGAGGAAGTCGCAGACATTTCTGGTGACGACCTGCACAGGCGGGTCTCGGTGCCCGAAACTCACGACGAAGTCGCCCGTCTGGCGGCAACCATGAACGAGATGCTCGACAGGCTCCAGCTGTCCTCCGAAGCACAGAAGCGCTTCGTGTCGGACGCGTCGCACGAGCTTCGAAGTCCCCTTGCGGTCCTCAAGGCGACACTGGAGGTAGCCCTTGCTCATCCAGATGAATCTGGATGGCCGGCCGTCGCTGTCGACGCTCTCTCCGAAGCCGGACGACTTCAAGCGCTCCTCGAAGATCTCCTGCTCCTGGCCAGCATGGAGAACCGCGAAGGTCTGAGACGCCAGGAGGAAGTCGACTTGGACGAACTGGTGATGGAGGAAATCCACCGGCGCCGTCCGATCAGCCGGGTTTCTTTCGACCCGAGCAGGGTTTCCGCCGGTCGGGTAACCGGAGACAGGCGTCAGCTCGGCCGCGTGGTGCAGAACTTGATCGACAATGCGGAGCGTCATGCAGCCGAGCGGGTTGCCGTCGAACTGACCGAGGCGGGCGGTTCGGTGTTGTTCGTGGTAGCCGACGACGGACCGGGGATCCCGGCGGACCGGCGGGAGTGGGTCTTCGACAGGTTCGCGCGGACCGACGAAGCCCGTAGCCTCGAACAGGGAGGATTCGGTCTGGGACTTGCCATTACCAAGGAGATCGTGACCGCCCACGGCGGCACAATAGAGATAGTGGACGTCGGACGAGGAGCGCGTTTCGAAGTGACCCTGCCGGGTTCGGCTACGGACCTAGACGAGTCACCCGCGCCATTAGTGGCGCACGAGGTTCGCCGGTGAACGTTGCCGCGGCAGTTGGAGCCGCCCTGGTTGCAGCAGCCCTATTTGCCGCCGGCACGGCGCTTCAATACCGGGCTGCCACCTTCGCAGGGCCTTCATCAGCGCGATCTTCCACGGTGTTACGTCGAGTCGTCGGCTCGCCGGTTTGGCTCGTCGGAACTGCCCTGCTCGGCGTCGGACTTGGCTTCCACGCCTACGCCCTTCATCAAGGGTCTCTGTCACTGGTGCAGCCGCTTTTAATCACCGGCGTGCTTTTTACCCTTCCGGCCAGCCGATTCGCGGGAGGGCCAAGGATTCGCCTTACGGACATGTTGTGGGCGGGGCTCCTAGTCGCCGGACTGGCCGTATTTCTCGTCACGTCGACGCCGACGACTCAAGGCTCTGCGGCCGTCGACTGGTTCCCGGCGACGGCAATCGCTGTCGTGGCTGTCTTCTGCGTAAGCGTGTGCCTGCTCGTGGCTCGTAAGAGTCGGGGAGCCGTCACCGCAACGGTGCTCGGAGTTGCGGCGGGGATCGGCTTGGCTGGCAGCGCTGCTTTGATCAAAGTGTGCACCGACCTCGCCGCGAAGGGCCTCGGCGTGCTGGTTTCGAGCTGGCAGCTCTATGTGATGGCTGTCGTAGGCCTGTCGAGCGTCGGGATAAGCCAGCTTGCGTACCGAGCCGGACCGATGACGGCCAGTATCCCCGCCATCAACACGGTGAACCCGGTGGCGAGCGTGTTTTTGGGATGGGCGGCATTCGACGACACCTTCCGCGTGTCGCCGGGTGCGCTCGCCTTGGAGGCGGTTTCGCTCGCGGCTGTTCTTGCGTCGACCCTTGTCCTAAGTAGACGCTCCGCTGTTCGCCACGGCGGAGTCGCTCGTGACGAGGCGATGGTGGCCGGCGACACTCCGATTGTCGCCGGCCAACCGCCTAACGCGTAGGCGGGCTAGCGCCGAGTTGGGGTTTAGTCGGTATGCGCCGACCTTCGAAGTAGACAGCGCCTGTTACGCTGCCAATTACTGCGACCGTGCCGACTAGTTGAAGAGCGGACGGGTAGTCGCCGAGCGCTATCGCAGCGAACGCCAGCGCGGCGACAGGCTGTAGGAGAAGCCCTATCGAAAGGTGTACGGTCGACAGGTGTGCCATCGCCCGGCTCAACACCGACCATCCGAACACCTGTACGAGGACAGCTGCCAACGCCAGCCACCCAGCGGACGGCCACTCCGGTGTTAACACCAGAGTGCCGGTTAGCGATCCAACGGCTCCCGACAGCGCCGTCGCGGCGAGGGTCACTACGAACAACTGCCGGGCCCCTGGAAGAGCTTGGTCCCGGCCGGCCCGAAACGAGAGGATGAACCCTGCGTAGGCAATGGCGCTGACTATCCCGAGGGCAGTGCCGAGCGTCGGGTTTGATCCACTGGAGCCGCCTGCCCCGGCTATAAGTGCGACACCGCCCAGAATCACGGGTACTAGGGCCAACGTTCCAACGGTGATCGATTCACGAAATAGCAGCCATCCGGCGGCAGCGACAAAGAGCACCTGGGTGTCTTGGACGACCGTAGACAGTCCAGCACCAAGAAGCTTGATCGACTGGTCCCAAACGATGAGGTCGCCTGCGAGGGCGACGCCGCCGCCAGCAGCTCGGGCAATCACCGGCCACCCCAGGCTTGCCGTCGCACGACGCCTCTCGAAAAGGGCGAGCGGCCCAAGAAGGGCGAGCGCGTAGCCGCAGCGAAAAAATGCTGCCGTCGGCCCTGACACGTTTGCTAGCCCAAGCAGTGAGGCGCTCGAACCAGTCACGAGAGCTCCCAAGACGACGAGCAGCACTCCGCCGACGGCTGGTCTTGAGACGGGGGGTTCGAAGCGAGCAGCCGAAGTCTCGCCTTCCGCATCCCGCATCTCGGCACCAATTGTAGTCGGCCGCCCCGTTGTCTTGGTTGTGAGGGACGGGAGAAGATCGAGGTCTTGGCGCCTACAGGGAGTCAACTCGGTGGTGGGAACTATGCTGCAGCGGCGACGTACTCTAGCGTGCGGCCCAGCAGTTCCGAAACATGAAGTGCATCCATCCTCGCGGCGGGCACTGTCCGCTCAGCGAGGATGTCGTCGATGTCGCGAACGTCGGGTTGATGTCGAGCGGCTATCGACCAAGCGACACGGCTCGCTTGCCTGACGACCGAGGGGTCAACCGACCAGATCGTCTCGAACACCCGGGTCTGATCCGGCCGGGCCTCTTGTCCCGGTCGCTCCCATCCGACTACACAGGCCGGTCGCTCGACGCCGTCGCAAATGAGTGCCCACTCCCGGCTGAGCGGCGAGCCTGCGGAGATGGAGATGTTGACGAGGGGTTCGCCTGCCTCGTCGTTCGTGCTTTGCGAAGTCGGTGCGAGCGAAGTAGCAAACGTGATCGCACAAAGGGAGCTGCGGGCCATGTCCCGCCAGCGAGACTGCGACGACTTGTAGAAGCGGTAATCTTGGAATGCACCGAGAAGTATCGGTCGCTGCGCAGCAGCGAAGCAGCAGTCTTCTATCGCCCTCGTGAGTGCCAGAAGCGTCCTCTTGTCGAGGACGTGGACTGAGAGATCGTGATTGCTGCGCCTAAGGGTCGCGAATATGGAGACGTCATCGGAGTCGCCACCTCCACCAAGCGGCCCGGCTTTGAGAGTCTGGTTGATCGCCCCTGTCAGCGACAGACCAGCATCGCGCAGCGCAAGCACGCGGAGCACGGTCTCCTTGTCACTCGAGCTGTAGAGGCGCCTGCCGCTCTGCGACCTCCTTGGGCTGGGGATGCCAAAGCGGGCTTCCCAGTTGCGCAGGTCGCTCACGCTGACACCGCTCTCGCGGGCCATCTCGGTAATTCCCATCAGCCCAGGGGCATGCTCCGATACCCGATGTGCTCCAAGTGATGTGGCGCCGGTCACACCCTGACGATCACTTCTAGTCATAGTGAGTAAGATAGCCTAATCACGTTGACGAGGTTGATTAGGTTACGCAGCGACTCGGGAAGCCTGGTCGTGTCCGAGAGGAATTCGCGATGGCAGTGTCAAAGATCGGTGGACGGGGCGACGAGCATCTGGTCCAGGCGATATCGATGCTTCGCGTCGCTGCGCAACGTGGGAACGAGGGCTGGCGACGACAAGCGGCGTGCCTGGAGATGAGCACCGACCTCTTTTTCCCGGTCGGCCAGACGGGGACCGCGTGGACCGAGGCCAACCGGGCCAAATCGATATGCAGCGGGTGCAGCGTGAGGGCGCACTGCCTCGCCTTCGCTCTTGCGACAAATCAACAATTCGGGGTCTGGGGCGGATACGACGAGGAGGAGCGACGCCAGGTCAGGCGGCTTCTGCGGCGCAGGATGGCCGGTCGAGGAGTGTCGGGCTGAGCGCGGCTCAGAGTTTCGCCGTGGTGGGTTTGCTAGAGTCATGGGCTGCCACGAAGAGGTGGTATTCGGCCCGGGTAGCTCAGACGGCAGAGCAACGCACTCGTAATGCGTAGGTCAGGAGTTCGATTCTCCTCTCGGGCTCTCGGTAAAAGTCCCCGTTCAGGGTGGCGGCGGGCGGAGCAGGCTCGCTCCGGCGAGGACGCACGGGGACCTCGGGGACGCGGCCGCCGGCGCTGGAAGGCTGATTTCATCTTTGATGCCGGGTCCGCCGCTTCGGACCGCGATGCCAGCGCAACCGCGCCTCGGTCTATGGTGATGATCGCTGCGGGAGGCGGTTTCGCCCCTCGAAGCGCCCCGACCCTGGCGAACGTTGAGGCACACAGTTCGCCAAGGAGGATCGGTGCATACTATCCCAGATATAGGCTTCGAGGACTACCGCGTCTTGGCTGGTCGAATCCGTGAGGCCGGCCTGATGAAACGTCGGCCGTCTTATTACGGGTGCAAGATCGTGCTCACCGTAGCCGCGTACGCTGCTGGCTGGGTAAGCTTCGTGGCCGTCGGGAACTCGTGGGCAGCTCTGGGGGTCGCCACTGTTTTGGGGGTGCTGTTCACCCAAGTGGTCTTCCTCGCACACGACGCCGGGCATTTGCAGGTCAGCAGTTCCCACCGGATCAACCGCCTGGTCGGGCTGTTCGTCGCCGATGCCTTGACCGGGCTCAGTTTCGATTGGTGGGTGCCAAAGCACAACGCCCACCACGCGCATCCCAACCAGATCGATCGAGATCCTGACATCGGGGCAGGGGTTGTCGCCTTTGCGTTCACGCCGGACATGGCCGCTGCTCCCTCGGTCGACGGCTCTCGAGGTAAAATTCGGCTGCTCGCCCGCTGGCAGGCGTGGCTGTTCTTCCCTCTTCTTCTTTTGGAGGGGGCTGGCCTGCATATAACGAGCGTCGATGCGCTGGTCCGGCGTCGTAATCGGTCAGCCGCATTGGAAGGGGTGCTTCTAGTCGGACACGCAGTGGTATACCTGGGCGCCGTGTTTTGGGTACTGTCTCCTGGCCGTGCCTTAGCATTCATTGGCGTGCAGCAGGGAATCTTCGGTCTATACCTGGGATGCACCTTCGCCCCTAACCACAAGGGAATGCCGATCCTCGACCGTGATATCGAAATGAGCTTCATGCGCCGCCAGGTGATCACGGCGCGCAACGTCAGGGGCGGTCGGCTTGTCTGCTTCGCCATGGGCGGCCTCAACTACCAGATCGAGCACCACCTCTTCCCGACCATGCCTCGACCGAATCTGGCCCGGGCGCAGACCATAGTCTCAGACTTCTGCTCGGACCACGGTCTTCCCTATAGACAAGATAGCCTTGCCGGCTCCTACCGCCTGGCCCTACGTCACTTACAAGCAGTCGCCAAGGGTCGGGACATCTCAATGGCTCACGGTTACTGACCCGCAGGAGGCGCTTCTGCTTTCGAAGCGCGAACCGAGTTGCGTCTTGAGTATGGCCCACTCAAATGCCAGTTCGACAATTTGGAAGGTGCTTGCCTGGTAGCCCTGGCGGCAACCCGGAGCGAAGCGGAAGAGCGCCAGTCTGGCCGGAGGCCAGCAGGACTCGATTGCTGTGGGACCAGTGAATTGCGGACCGGTGACCCGGCGGGTGGGGGGTTGCGGTTGTATCCGGACGGCCGATGCCGAAGACCGTCAGAAATGGGCAGGATCTTCAAGTCACAAAACTTTTGTACCAACAAGCGCGTTTATTGAGCGAGGACTGGGAACGCTTACCATACGGTAAGCTATGGGGTGGCTGCACTGCTGCTCGCGTGCTCGCAGACGCACGCCCGCTGCGCCTCTGGGCTTTCACAAGCTGAGCGAAGATACGTTGCGTTCGAATAGCGACAGCACGCCGTCAGCCACGCGTTCGGTGGCGCGATAGCGCTCATCTACGCCGTGGAGCAACACCGCCTGACTTTACGACATTGACCTCAACATCGCGGTGGATACCCACAAGGGTGGAAGCGGTAGCAATGTGGCGTGGTAGCCGGTGAAATCAGGCCTCGCTACCAGGCGTAGTCCTCGGGAGCGGGGCGGTGTCCTGGGAAGATCGCGTCGAGCGCCTTGAGCGTTTGTTCGTCGAGGGTGACTTCCAGGCAGCGCAATGCACCTTCGAAGTGCTCCATCGTGCGGGGGCCGACTATCGGCGCTGTGACGCCCGGCCTGCTCAGAAGCCAAGCCAAAGCCACTGTGGACGGCTCCTCGCCGAGGGACTCGCATAGGTCCTCGTATGCCTCCAATTGCGCTCGCAACGCGTCGGAAGCGTCCGCCCAGCGCTGGTTGCGCCGGCTTCCCTCGCGCTGCTTTTTGACTACCCCGCCGAGCAGGCCGCCTTGCAGCGGTGACCACGGGATAAGACCAAGTCCGAAATCGGCTGCGGCAGGCAGCACCTCTAGTTCGATGTCGCGGGCGAGCAGGTTGTAGAGGGACTGCTCGCTGACGAGCCCCATGAAGTTGCGTTCGCGAGCCACACCTTGAGCTTTGGCTATGTGCCATCCGGCGAAGTTGGATGAGCCGACGTAGATGACTTTGCCTTGGCTGCGAAGCACGGCCATGGCTTCCCATATCTCCTCCCATGGGGTGCGCCGATCAATATGGTGCATCTGGTAGAGATCGATGTAGTCGGTCTGCAGTCGGCGCAGCGAAGCGTCGCAGGCCTTTCGGATGTTGAGTGCAGACAGCCTTCCCTCGTTCGGCCAGTCGCCCGTCTCGCCGTACAGTTTGGTCGCGAGAACCGTCCGCTCGCGACGGCCGCCGCCCTGGCCAAACCAGCGTCCGACGATCTCTTCGGTCGCGCCGCGACCCTTCGAGCGACCGTACACGTTCGCAGTATCGAAGAAGTTGACTCCGACTTCGTGCGCTCGGTCCATGATCGCGAACGATTGCTCTTCGTCGGTCTCGGGTCCGAAGTTCATCGTCCCTAGGCATATCCGACTTACTCGCAGGCCGGTTCGACCCAAGTGTGTGAAGTTCATACTTGGCAAACTACCGGAACGAGGACGCAAAACGCTCATTCCAGTTCGGGCGAACTACGTCGGGCGGATCCGTTTGTGACACCGGCCGCGGCGCCCGCAGCTCGGACTTAGCGCAGTCGCGGTGTGGCAATCGGGTTCTCGTTCGGGGACTCAGGATTGAGGTTCGGCCAGGGCCTAGTGGGGTAGCAACCTTCGAGCGAGAGCATCGTGATCGGGGATCGAGGATCTATTGACACTAAGACCCACTACCACGACCCCGGGCGGGTAACGAAACGCTCACGGTGTCCTCCGGGCTCGTAGCCGCTGTGATGAATCCGGTCGGACACAGGTACAGATCCTCCCCCTGGGTCAGATTCAAGGTAGGTCGAGGGGAAGCCCGGCGTAGTTCTCGGCGAGACCCCGAGCACCTGCCTGGCTCGTCGTCACCCAGCGCAGCTGCGAGAGTTGAAGTTCCGCGTCGAAGTCATCACCGAAGCGGTGGAGCATGGTCGTCATCCACCAACTGAAGTGGGTGCAGCGCCAGACACGACGCAGCGCAGTATCCGAATAGCTGTCGGTTAGAGCGTTGTCTCCCTTGCGGAGCAACGCCGCGATCGCAGGGGCGAGCAAGGCGACGTCCGCGATTGCGAGGTTGAGTCCTTTAGCGCCTGTCGGCGGGACGATGTGGCCGGCATCGCCGGCTAAGAAGAGACGGCCATGGCGAAGTGGCGAGGAAACGTGGCTCCGCATGGGCAGAATGGATTTCTCGGTGATAGGGCCCCGTGTGAGACGCCAGTCGCCTTCGCCGTGGCCGAGCCGGAGTGCGAGGCACTCCCATATTCGATCGTCAGACCAGTTGGCGATGTCGTCGTCGGGGTCAACCTGCAGGTAGAGTCGACTTACCGCGAGCGAGCGCATCGAGTGCATCGCGAAGCCATCAGGGTGCCATGCATATATCAGTTCGTCGGTGGACGGAGCGACGTTCGCGAGCACTCCGAGCCAGGCAAATGGATAGGTCCGCTCCCAGGAGCGAAGCCCCAGTATCGCCTCCCGGCTCGGACCGTAGAAGCCGTCGCAGCCCACGACGACGTCAGCGTCGATTCGCCGCGGGTGTCCGTCCCTGTCGGTGTAGGTGACTGATGGATGGTCGGTGTCGATGTCGTTGACTGCGGTATCGGAGACTTCGTAGTCGATTGGCTGGCCGGAGCAGCGGCGTGCGGCGACAAGGTCCTTTTGGAGCTCGGTCTGCCCGTAAACCCAAACGCCGCGTCCGATCAGGTCTACGAAGTCGATATGGTGGCGCTCCCCCGGCCATTGGAGGTAGATCCCTCCGTGCTCCAGACCCTGCCTGCTGAGTCGCTCTCCGAGTCCGACCTGTCGGAGCAGGTCGACTACCGCGCTTTCGAGAACGCCGGCCCTTATGCGCGAGATCACGTACTCCTCCGAACGGCTCTCCACGACGACCGCCTCTATACCCTCTGCGTCGAGGAGATGCGAGAGCAGCAGTCCCGATGGGCCGGCGCCGATGATGGCCACCTGGGTGCGCATGCCGTGATGGTAGCCGGACATGCCGGTATTGACTAGAGCCGCCTTCCACTCAGTGACAGCATGGAGCGGCGGATACCCTGGGCGGCCACTTGTAGAGCCCCGATGCTTGCCTGCTTGTCTCTTCGCAGGTTCGCAGTCACCATGCCGAGGGCGGCAATGACCTGATCGGAATGGTCCCGGACCGGAACGGCGATCGAGCAAGCGCCGAGTGTCATCTCTTCGTTGGTGAGCGAGGAGCACTTTGCCTACTCCGGTCGAATGGAGCGGAAGCCGCGTCCCAACATTGCTCACGACTTGCACCGAGGCGTGTCCCGCTACCCGGTCGAGGTACAAGGCATTCGGGCCGTCGAGGACAGCAATGTGAACGGTGGCGAGCGTGGCGGCGTAGATGTCGTGCAGGAACGGCTCGGCTATCTCGCGTAACCCCGTGTTCACCGCCGCTAGGAGCCCGAGGTCCCAAAGCCTCCGGCCTATCTGGTAGGCGCCGCTGTCCGAACGGGTGAGCGCGCCCCACTCGAGGAGGTCTCGGAGGAGCCGGTGTGCTGTCGGCAGGGGGATATCGGCGCGGCGTGCGATATCGCTCAGGCGCTGCGAGCGATGTCTGGCGTCGAAGGTGTCGAGTAGGGCGAAGATCCGGCCAGCGACGCTCGCACCCGGATTCGACGTGTTCCCTGCCATCACAGATAGTTTTTCACTCAGCGGAAGCCAACTGTGGCGCAGGCTAGCCTGGGTGCCTACCATTCCTGGCGTGGCGAACACTTCACCGTCAAGCGCAAAAGTTGCAAGTCAGGAAGCGATCAACGCCGAGATAGCCCTAATCGCCGACGGCTACGAGCGGGGCTTGCAACCAGAGTCCCATCCCCGCCTCGACTACCCGCCCTATCGAAGCAGCGCGAAGCGCTGCCCGACGAACGACCTGTATCGAACAGACCCCGAGCTCATCGAGAGAACCGCTCCTGTCTTCGGCCAGCAAGATGTCGGGCCTTTCGACTCGGATTTGACCGTCCAGCACCTCGGTGCTCCGATCGGCGAGCGACTAGTCGTCACCGGGCGTGTGCTCGACACGGACGGCCGTCCGATCGCAGGTCAACTCGTCGAGGTGTGGCAGGCTAACGCGGCCGGTCGCTACATCCATATCCGCGATCGGCACCCGGCTCCGCTCGACCCGAATTTCACGGGGGTCGGACGGTGCCTGACGGGTGCGGACGGCAGCTACAGCTTCACGACCGTCAAACCGGGGCCGTATCCCTGGCGCAACCATCACAATGCCTGGCGGCCGGCGCATATCCACTTCTCGGTGTTCGGGCGGGCGTTCACCCAACGACTCATCACGCAGATGTACTTTCCCGGAGACCCCCTCTTCGACTACGACCCGATATTCCAGTCCGTCCTCGACCGCCGCTCACGGGAGCGAATCGTCGCGACCTACGACCACGATGTGAGTTCCCACGAGGAGCACACCGGCTACCGCTGGGACATCGTTGTGGGTGAAACCCCGATGGTGAACCCGTGATAGAGACCCCCGGCCAGACGATCGGGCCGTTCTTCGGATTCGCACTTCCCTACGCAGGTGATTCGCAGCTTGTCCCGCCCGGCCACCCGGACGCAGTGCAGTTCAGCGGGCTCGTCTTGGACGGGGACGGAGTTGCTGTCCCCGACGCGTTGATCGAGATATGGCAGCCGGACTCCGACGGGCGTGTCGTGGCGAAGGCGGGATCTCTTCGCAGGGACGGCTTCACCTTCACCGGGTGGGGTCGCGCCGCATCCGACAACTCCGGCCGGTACTCGTTTTCGACACTGCGACCGGGAGGCGAAGCGCCGTTCATCGCTGTTACCGTGTTCGCCCGCGGCTTGCTGCACCGCCTTTTCACCCGGGCCTACCTCCCCGGGTACCCCCCGGACGGGCTGCTGTCGTCGCTGCCCGAAGACCGGCGACGGACACTAATCGCGCGCGAGGAAGGTTCGAGCTTGATTTTCGACATCAAGTTGCAGGGAGCCGACGAGACCGTGTTTCTAGGATTCGACAGCACAAGTGACTGATCGTAGGTTGCGATCGCTTCGATCGGCGTCACGTTGAAAGCGTTTGTCTATAGCTCGGTACGCACACCATTCGGCAGGTTCGCCGGGGCTCTCGGCGCAGTTAGGCCCGACGATCTCGGTGCAACGGTAATAAAGGCGCTGCTCGCGGGGCTTCCTGTCAGCGTCCCCGGCTTCACGGTCAACAGGCTGTGCGGCTCCAGCCTTGACGCAGCGATGATCGCATCGCGCTTGGTGGCGACCGGCGACGCGCAGGTGGTGATCGCCGGCGGAGTCGAGTCCATGACTCGCGCCCCGTGGGTGCTTCCCAAGCCTGCGATGGGTTTTCCTGCCGGGAACGAGACCCTCGTGTCGACGACCCTCGGCTGGAGCGCGCGGGGATCGGCTGGAGCGACGTCGGAGCGGTCGAGCTGAACGAGGCGTTCGCCGTGCAGTCCCTTGCGTGCGTTGACGCCTGGCCGATCGATTCCGACATAGTCAACACGCGGGGTGGCGCGATAGCAATCGGTCATCCACTCGGCGCGTCAGGCGGCCGCATCCTGGGTACACTCACAGCGGTGCTTCGCGAACGACGAGCACGCTTCGGTGTCGCCGCTATCTGCACAGGTGTAGGCCAGGGACTGGCCGTGGTATTGGAGAATCTCGAATGATCGAACTGCCAAGTGACCCTGACGCAGCGGTAAGCGACCTCAAGGACGGCTCGACGGTGCTAATCGGAGGCTTCGGCGAAGCCGGACTTCCCTTTGCTCTCGTAGACGCGCTTGTGCGCTGCGACGCTGGCGACCTTACCGTCGTCAACAACAACGCCGGAAACGGCGACACGGGCCTCGCCGCACTCCTCGGTGCGGGGCGGGTACGGAAGATAATCTGCTCCTATCCCCGCCAGGTCGACTCGTGGATCTTCGACGGGTTGTACCGGGCCGGGAAGATCGAACTGGAACTCGTACCCCAGGGCACCCTGGCAGAACGCATCCGGGCCGGCGGGGCGGGGATCGGGGCGTTCTACACCCCGACGGGTGCCGGGACGCCGCTCGCCGCCGGAAAGGAGGTCCGCACCATCGACGGCAGGCAGTACGTCCTCGAGTATCCGATCCATGGCGACGTCGCACTGATCAGGGCGCACCTGTCTGACGGGATGGGCAACCTCGTGTACCGCAAGACCGGCCGGAACTTCGGGCCGGTGATGGCTACTGCGGCGACTACGACCATCGTCGAGGTGGACCGCATCGTGGCGATCGGCTCCCTCGATCCCGAAATTGTTGTCACGCCCGGCATCTTCGTGGATCGGGTCGTCGTAGCCGAGCGGCGCAAGGTCGCTGCCGGCTTAGCCGGCCACCTCGGAGCGTCGGCATGAGCGGCTACCTCACCCGCTCGGAGATGGCGCAGATGGTCGCCCGCGACATCCCGGCCGGCTCGTATGTCAACCTTGGGATCGGCCAGCCGACCCTCGTGAGCGACTACCTGACAGCCGACCAGCATGTCGTCCTTCACACCGAGAACGGAATGTTGGGGATGGGCCCGCAGGCCGAAGGCGACGAAGTCGACCCGGACCTGGTCAACGCTGGCAAGATCGCGGTAACCGAGCTGCCCGGCGCGGCCTACTTTCACCATGCGGATTCGTTCGCGATCATGCGCGGGGGCCACCTCGATATCTGCGTCATGGGCGCATTCCAGGTCTCTGCCGCCGGGGACCTTGCGAACTGGCATACGGGCGAACCCGACGCGATCCCCGCTGTGGGCGGCGCGATGGACCTGGCCGCCGGCGCGAAGGAAGTCTTCGTGATGATGACCCTTTTCACCAAGGACGGCACCCCAAAACTCGTGCGGAAATGCACCTACCCGCTCACGGGAGTGGGCTGTGTCAGCCGCGTCTACACCGAGCGGGCGGTGTTCCACCTGACGCCAAACGGGATCGTCGTCAAGGGAACCTTCGGAACGTCCGTCGATGAGCTTGCCGAAAGCCTCGAGGTGGACGTCGTCGCTTGAGGTGTCTGGAACCGCACCCCACACCCAGGCGCCCGGTGACCCGGGATGGCCAAAGCTTGCCCTGTCAGCCCCGTCAGGCTGAGCGGCCGCCGAAGTTGAGCCAGCGCGTCTGCAGGGCGGCGTCCGGGCCGGGCTCGAGTTTCGGGGCGAAACCGCCGGGACGTCGGATCGCCTCGTCCATCGGAGTCAGAAACTCCAAGGACTTCTCTACCGCATCCTGGTCGAGCTCCTCGTCCTGGCCTGTCGCCCGGGCGAGATCCCACGTGTGGTAGAGGGTGTCGCTGCAGAGCAGGCGGCTCACCACCGACTCGAAGGTTTGCTCGCCGAACATGCCGCCGC
>JAKBBS010000359.1 GCA_021808425.1 Actinomycetes bacterium | reverse complement strand
GATCGGCAGGGCTGCCTCGGTCGTCGACGCGGCACGCTCCATCGACGGGGTCGACTCGGCTGAGGACGTGACAGGCCCCTACGACGTGATCGTCAGGGCGAGCGCACCTTCCATGGACCAGCTGGGTGGGCTCGTCGTGAGCAGGCTTCAGTCCATCAAGGGGATAACACGGACGCTCACTTGCCCGGTTGTGAACCTTGTTTATGAGGCGGACGAGCCCGAAGGTGAGCCGGGATGACGACCGAACCGCCAAACGACGAGAGCATCGAGGTGAGCGCCCCGAAGCGCGACTCCGTTGGTTTTCCTGCGGTCGCCAGCTCTCTGCGCCTCGCGGGGCGCGAGATGGGGGTCCGTCGTTCGCTGGAAAGCCTCCTGCATCTCAACCACGCTGACGGCTTCGACTGCCCGAGCTGCGCATGGCCGGACCCCGACCCGGAGAACCGCAAGCTCGCGGAGTTCTGCGAGAACGGCGCTCGGGCGGTCGCATGGGAAGCGACCCGGAAAGTCCTCGGAAGAGACTTCTTCTCCGAGCACTCGATAGACGACCTTCGATCGCGTTCCGACCTGTGGCTGGAAAGCCAAGGACGGCTGAGCGAACCGATGTACCTGGCGCCGGGCAGCGACCGCTACAGCGCCATCTCGTGGGACGACGCCACGGGCTTGGTCGCACGAAAACTCGGAGAGCTCACCGACCCCGACCGGGCAGCCTTCTACACGAGCGGGCGCGCCAGCAACGAAGCTGCATTTGTCTACCAACTCCTGGCCCGCAGGCTCGGCACCAACAACCTCCCCGACTGTTCCAACATGTGCCACGAGTCAAGCGGGGCTGCACTCAATGAGACGATCGGGATCGGGAAGGGCTGCGTCACCCTCGCCGACATAGAGGACGGCGCCGATCTGATCCTGGTTGTCGGGCAGAATCCGGGTACCTGCCATCCCCGGATGCTCACCTCATTGGAGAAGGCCAAGAAGCGGGGGGCGCAGATCGTCTCGGTCAATCCCATGCCGGAGGCCGGGTTGGCCAGATTTCACAACCCCCAGACGCCGAAAGGCTTGCTCGGCCCCGGCACTCGCTTGGCCGACGAGCACATCCCTGTGCGGGTAAACGGCGACCTGGCATTCTTCGCCGGGCTGAACCGGGTTCTGCTCGACTCGCAAGGCGCCGGCGATAGCTCTGCAATCGACCAGGATTTCATCGAGCGTTACTGCGATGGCTTCGACGTCGCCGCTTCGGCGTGGCGATCCCTGCGCTGGACCGACATCGTCGAGCAAAGCGGCGTCACTCGATCGGTGATCGAGGGCGTCGCCCGGATGGTGCTGCGCTCGCGGGGCGTCATCGTCTGCTGGGCGATGGGTTTGACGCAGCACCGAAACGCGGTCGCCACGATCCGGGAGGTAGTCAACTTCCTGCTTCTTCGAGGCAACATCGGCCGTCCCGGCGCCGGACCGGCACCCATCCGCGGGCACAGCAACGTGCAGGGTGACCGGACGATGGGCATCTGGGAACGGATGCCCGATTCGTTCCTGGACTCCCTCGGCGCCGAGTTCGGATTCGACCCGCCCCGGCGCGCCGGTTTCGATACCGTCGAAACGATCCGCGCAATGCGCGACGGGAACATCGACGTCTTCTTCGCCCTCGGAGGGAACTTCGTCGCTGCGACTCCCGACACCGAAGTAACGGCGGCGGCGATGGCGAACTGCGCTCTGACGGTCCACGTTGCGACCAAGCTCAACCGGTCCCACCTCCACCACGGCTCTGAGGCGCTGATCCTGCCGTGTCTCGGACGTAGCGAGCGTGACGGGCGGGGCTCTGCGGAGCAGTTCGTGACCGTCGAGGACTCGATGAGCATGGTTCACGCTTCGAGGGGACGCCTCCAGCCGGCGTCGCCGGGACTGCGGAGCGAGGTTGCGATCATCTGCTCGATCGGCCGCAAGGTCTTCGGCGACGACATCGGCTGGGAAGAGATGGCCCGCGACTATTCGCTCGTGCGGAAGCATATCGGCCGCGTGGTGCCGGGTTTCCATGCCTTCGAGGAGCGGGTAGCCAAGCCGGGAGGCTTCACGCTCCCGCGTCCGCCGGCGGACTCTCGGACGTTCCCGACTTCGACCGGCAAAGCGCGTTTTACGGTGAACGCCATCGACGGCGTATCGGTACCCGAAGGCCACCTTCTGCTTCAGACGGTGAGGTCCCACGACCAGTTCAACACGACCGTCTACGGTCTCGACGACCGCTATCGCGGGATCAAAGGCGGACGTCGTGTCGTGTTCGTCAACGGGTCGGATCTGAAGGCCGCGGCCCTCGAGCCAGGGGACTTGGTGGATATAGTCAGCGTCTGGGACGACCGCGAGCGGCGGGCCGAGCGCTTCCGAACCGTCGAGTACCCGACCCCGCAAGGCTGCGCGGCCGCCTATTTCCCCGAGGCGAACGTGCTTGTTCCTTTGGACTCGACTGCCGAGACAAGCAACACCCCGGTTTCAAAGTCGATAGTCGTACGGCTGGAACGCTCGAAGTAGCCGAGCGTCGCCGTTGTGGGTCAGCGCAGCGCCCCGACGTCACGGAGCCTCGCAACGTCTGCCTCGCCAAAGCCCCAGTCGGCCAACGCTTCGCCGGTGTCGTGGCCCGGGTGCACCGGCGGACCCGAGATCGCTGGGGCGCTGCGCGAGAAACGCGGCGCCGGCGCCGGCTGTGTCACCCCTTCGACTTCGACGAACGTCCCCCTCAGTTTGTTGTGGGGATGCTCCGGCGCTTCATCCGGATCCAGCACGGGGGCGAAGCACACGTCGGTACCTTCGA
>JAKBBS010000358.1 GCA_021808425.1 Actinomycetes bacterium | reverse complement strand
CGTCGTGCTCGCCGCACTCAAAGACGCCTTCAAGGAAAACGCAACGCACGCCCGGGCGGTGACAGTCAACGCCAGCGAGCTCACCTTGGTCGTCTTCGTCGCCGGGACCGAAATAGTCCCCGAACGGCTTCCGGCGACGACCGAAGCAGGGAACCTCTCGTTGAGAAAGATGACCCAAAGCCAGTCCGCGGGCTTCTACACCACCGCCGTTTGCGGACAGGTCCTGGCCGCGGTCCGCCAAGCGCTGGCGGCCGCTCCCGGACTCGACAGTGTCAGAGCGGCAGCGGCCAGAGTCGGCGCCATCGACGTCTACGGTAAGTCCCGATCCGAGTGCCTCGCCGCGGCAACCTTCACCCGCGCCGAGCTCGACAAGGTCGACTGGACCAACGCGGCTTCCCCCGCGATATTCGACCAGTGCGCCCACCACGTGACAGTCACAATGACAGACCGGGTCAAACATCTCGAACCGATAGACCTCACCGGCCAACCAGCACTCGCCGCTCTCATAGCCGCTATCGACATCGAGCCGTGAGCACTACCGACATGGCGAGCGTTTCGAGACCTGATTCGGATGCTATATCCCTCAAGCAGGTACCGGGCTGACAAAAGGCATGTTGCTCAGGCAGCACGAACGATCGCTGCACGACGGCAACCATCGGGCCGTCGAAGGCGAGGGGCACCCGGCCAGGCTGGTCACGGTGGAGAAGTGGCGCCGAGGATTGAATGCCCTGGCCGCTACAATGGACGAGGTGTTGGCGTCTCTCCTTGCCCAACTGAAGAACGGTCCGCTCCCGTGGTAGCCAGGAAGCTGAGCGCGGACGACCTTAGACCGGGAGACAAGGTTGAAGTTCCTTGGGGTTTCGATCTGCTTATCGGCATCGTACGCGAGGTCTACGGGTCGCCCGGAAAGCCGTTCGTAATGGTGGAAATTCCCATTCATGGATCGTCGGGCGAGACCCTCGATACGACGACCTTGAGCTTCCCAGCAGACGCCCTAACCTTGACCTCGGAAGCTGTGTCTTAACATCGACGAGCTTGTGAACGCCGTGGACGCCGACAACTGGAGCCCAGGTAGGTCCCCATCGACTGTCGTCCGTCCATACGCTGACCCGAAGCGCGAGGTCGGACGAATCCGTCAGTAGTAGCAAACGGCGTTCTAACAATAGACATCACGCGATCTCGATGGCAAGCCGAGAAAGGAGCATGTCTTGTTCAACCTGACGGCCATCGCGCCACGGGTGCTGGGCCTGTATTGTTGTCTGTTAACCTGCTTGAGAAGTTCCATGACGAGCCTTCGACCGATAGACCTCCATCGTTTGCGTATTGTCGGTTCACCCGCGATTTCTCCCGACGGGCAGATTGTCGCTTCGGTGCAGCGCAGCGCAGGAAACGATCGGTACGCCCACCGCTTGTGGCGGTTTGAGAGCGGGGCAGAGCCGGCTCCACTTCTTGACGACGACGGGGAGTGGAGTGATGTCGGACCTCTCTTTTCTGTCGACGGGAGGCAGTTGGCGTTCATTTCTGACCGCTCCGGGCGCCGCCAAGCGTGGTTGTACGGGGTTGGGGATTGCTCGCTTTCTGTGCTGTGTGACGTTCCCGGGTCGGTTCGGGAGTTGGCTTGGCTCGGGCGGGGCAGCATTGTCGCTCTAGTTGATGCACCGGGCAAGGTTTACGAGCCGGGTGCTCCAGCCGAGATCTCGTGGCTGAGATATAAGCGTGATGGCCGTTCGACGTTCTTCGAGCGTGCATCGCAGTTATGGCTGCTTGGTGTCGACGGTACCTCGGAGTTACTCATCGGACTCGATGGTCGTGCCGGCTCGATGATTGTTTCAGACCCGTGGGTCGTATACACCTTGACGGATCTTCATTCCGACGATGTCGCCGAGCGCACCGATATCCGGGTCTTCAATGTTGCAGTCCGCCGTGAGGAGGTTGTCCTATCGAGTCCCTCGCCGATCGACGCGCTGGCCGGATACGAGCAGGGCAGGGAGGTCGTCTACGTGTCGGCTGGCTCGGAGGACAAGCCTGCCCGGCAACGCAGTTTGTGGGGTCATCGAGGCGGCGAAGAGCCGATCTGCCTCTTGGCCGGCAGTGACTTCACGTTCGAATATGCGGTCCAAGGCGACGCTCACCATGCTGAGCAGCCGCGTCGGATCTGGCTCGATGCCGACGGCCGCGAGGTAGTCGCGGCAGCGACGTTGCACGAGGACGTTGCGCTCGTGCAAGGCGACCTTGCTACCGGCGCTTGGCGTCGTTTGACGCCGCTAGGGGCGTCGGTGACCGACTTCGCTGTCTCGGCGAGCGGCACGGTAGCGATGTGCATCGAATCCCCGGAGCATCCGGCCGAGCTAGCGATTTCTCAGCTCCGCCCGATGGATCAGCCCGTCGGCTCTGTGGAACAGATCTCGCATTTCAACGAAGACTGGCAGAGGGCCGCCCGGACGGCGTCCCCCACTCAAGTCGTGGTATCAGGTATCGATGGTCTTGAGATGACCGGCCTGTTGTACACCCCGGACGGCCCAGGCCCCCACCCGCTAGTAGTTCGCGTGCACGGGGGACCGCATCTCGCGTCTGGGACAGCCTTCAACTTCGAAGCGCAAATCGAGATCTCAGCTGGCTATGCGGTCCTGCATCCAAACATTCGCGGCAGCGCCGGGCGAGGGCAAGCCTTTCGGGAACTCGTCGTAGGCGAGTGGGGAGGCCTCGACTTCGAGGACCTCATGGTGTTCGTAAACAAGGTTTCAGCAAGCCCTGCGATTGACACGAAGCGGGTCTTCTTGGCCGGGGGGAGCTACGGCGGTTACC
>JAKBBS010000357.1 GCA_021808425.1 Actinomycetes bacterium | reverse complement strand
GTGCTGTCGCATCGAATGGCGAACGAGTTCGGGGCGGCCATACGGCTGTCGGGGCCACACGAGCGGACCGTCCGGCGAACCGACGAGGCCAGCGCCGCCCACCTGGCAGCGCTCGGCGGGGTGGACGTGCTACGCCGGGGGGACGGGACCCTGCTCGCGGTATTCCAAAGCCCCTACTGGCTCGAGCGGGTGGCGTCGGACCATCCGGACTGGACGCTGGAGGAGATAGTTACCGGCGCAGGGGGAGGTTGACATGAAGGCGAGATCGAGATGAATCGGGAGTTACGGGTGAAAGGCGAGGTCGTCGTCAATGGGGAAGTCGCCCCGGGCTTCGAGGCGCTGCGTCAGGCGTTCGCCTCGAATTTCTCGGCGCGCGGTGACGTGGGCGCTGCGTTGTGCGCTTACGTCAAGGGCAGGAAAGTCGTCGACATCTGGGGTGGACTCGCCGATCGGGGTGGTGGGGTGGAATGGGCGGCGGACACGCTGACCCTCGTCTTCTCGACGACCAAAGGTGCGACGGCCGTCTGCGCGCATCTCCTCGCGCAGCGGCACCAACTGGACCTGGACGCTCCGGTTCGCGACTACTGGCCTGAGTTCGCTGCAGGGGGCAAAGGCGCGGTTACAGTACGGCATCTGCTGTCTCATCGGGCAGGATTGCCGACACTCGATGTCGCCCTGACACCCGACGAGGCCCTGGCGTGGGATCCTGCGATCGCGGCGCTCGCAGCTCAGACTCCTGCCTGGGTTCCCGGTACCCGTCACGGCTACCACGCCGTCACCTACGGGTGGCTGGTCGGCGAGGTGATCCGACGGGTGAGCGGCCGCAGCCCCGGCCGCTACCTCGCGGAGGAGATCGCCGGACCGCTCGGCCTCGAGCTTTGGGTCGGCCTGCCCGAATCCGAGGAGCCCCGTGTCTCGAAGCTGATCCCGGCCCCGCCGGTTTCGGTTTCGGCGGACGAGCTTGCGTCGATGCCCGACGGGCAGGCCGAACGGCTCAGGGCGATGGCAGCGCCAGACTCACTGACGATGCGGGCGTTGAACCCGACACGCCCACCTTTTTCCTTCAACAGCAGAGCAGTACACGCAGGAGAGCTTCCGGCCGCGAACGCCATAGCCACAGCGCGCTCGCTTGCCAAGCTTTACGCTGCCACGATCGGCGAAGTCCACGGCCAGCGGATCCTTTCGCCGGGGACCGTCGCCGCTGCTACCGTCGTGCAATCCGACGGGCCCGACGACGTGCTGCTCGTCCCGACCCGCTTCGGATCGGGGTTCATGCTCGCATCCCCGACGTCTCCCCTGCTCGGCGAGTCCAGCTTCGGCCACTCCGGGGCAGGCGGCTCGCTCGCTTTTGCCGACCCAGACGCGGAGGTCGGCTTCGCCTACGTGATGAACCAGATGCAACAAAACCTCGCCGGCGACCCCCGACCCGCCGCTTTGATAGACGCTCTACGAACCTGCCTGTAGGTCGGATCCGGAACCGATCAGGAACCCACGTATATGAGGGTGAAGCCGTCGTAGCCTTTCGAGCCGACCGTCTGAACCGTCGTCGCCTGCACGTCGGAGCGTCCTGCGAGAAGGTCGTGGAAGTTGCGCATCCCCAACACGTTCGGGTCGCTATCTGAGGGGTCGGCGATCCTGCCGCGACGCACAGAGTTGTCCACGACTATCAGTCCCCCGAGCCTGGTCATCTCGACGGCGTGCTCGAAGTAGGCGGACGTGGACGGCTTGTCGGCGTCGATGAACACCATGTCGAAGGCTGGATTGTCCGCCGATCGGGCGTGCACGTCGCGCAGAGTCGGCAGGGAGTCGATGGCGGGCCCGACCCGGATTTCGACCCGGTCGGAGAGACCGGCTCTCGCGACGTTGGCGGATGCGACCTCGCCGTGGTGGGGATCGACCTCGAGGCTGATGAGCTTGCCGTGTTCGGGTAGCGCCCGGCCCAGCCAGATCGTGGAGTAGCCGCCGAGGGTGCCAATCTCGAGGATCCGTACGGCGCCGATCGCCTTGGCGAGCAGGTGGAGCATCTTACCTTGTGGGGAGGAAACGGCGATTTGGGGTAGGCCCGCCCGGTCCGACTCCGCCAAAGCGGCTTCCAGCGCCGGGTCGGCGCCTAAAAGCCTGTCGTGGATGTAGAGGTCCACTTCGCCCCAGAGCTGTTCGTTGTCCATGCTTCGCAGCATACGGCCGCTTGCTGGGCGTGACCGCCGGAACGCTGGATCCACGTTTGGCGCTCCGGGTACCAGTAGACTTCGCCCTCACTCAGCGGTCGACGGGCCGCGGACTTATCGTCTATGACCGACAGCTCGCCACCACCCGCCGCTTCGGGGTTCGTCGCGCTCTGGCGCACGTACGGAGTCGAAGATGTCGTCGAGCCGGCGTCGCATAGGTGTGCGATCGCGCTCGACGAACCACTCTCTCGCGAACACGGCACGGAAGACGGCGAGAGGCAGGCGGGCGAAGACGGCCAGGGTGCGCAGCGAAGTGCCGCCTGCGGCTTGAGAGCCGTGCGCAGCCATAGCGGCCCGCTTCGCCCTTGCGTAACGGCCGACGCGGACGCTGTGAGTTATTCGGCCGGGTTCAGTGAAGGAACTTTCGAAGCGTCGCGGCTCCCACTCGGAGCTGTTCACGCCGAGGAGGCGGGTTATGCCGGAGGCGTTGAGCACCCTGAGCACCGCGGCGAGCAGGCGGCGGTCGACGGTCGCCTCGAGGACGATAGGGGTGCCTGCGAACGCGGCCGCGGCGACACCGACTTCGTGAACCGCGACGTGATCGGGATGCCCGTAGCCACCGGCCGGGTCGTAGATGGTGA
>JAKBBS010000356.1 GCA_021808425.1 Actinomycetes bacterium | reverse complement strand
GCGATCGGCACGAGGACGCACGCGTCGAGAACCACTGCATAGCGAGCCACCGGGTCACTCGCGGGTGGCCGGATGGGCCCGTCGCCGGCGAGCCGCCCGCAGCGCTCCGGCGTAGTCGGCTCGTGTGCCGTCGTAGAGCCCGAGCTCGCCGGCTTCCTCGGTGAGCTGGTCCAGGACAGCTCGACGCTCCGTGCGGCGGCGGTGTTGGAAGTCGATGAGGTCTTGGAGGCGGACTCGGCGGTGGCGGTTCGGCTGCTCGAAGGCGATGGCGCCGTCTTCGAGCAGCTTGACGAGGGTGGGGCGGCTGATCCCAAGGAAATCGGCCGCCTCCTGGGTAGTGAGGAGCAGGCCTTGGGGCGCGACAAGGGTGGCCTTCCCCTGACGCATGACGTCGACCACCTGGCGCAGGACGCGGTAGATCTCGGCCGGCAGCGGGATCTGCTCGCCGTCAGGGCCGAGAAGCAGGCCTGGTTCGGTGTGGTCCTCGAAGAAACGGGCGAGGTCGAGGAGCTGGTCGAGGTCCTCGGGAGGGAAGACAACGTCCTCGTCACGCCCGTGGTCGACGGTGGCGGTCGAAGGTTCGCTGGGAGCTCGGCTGGCCGGCGTCATGTCTTCCATGATAGCAGAAGTCGAAAAAAACGAAAGGCGCGCACCGGGCGACTGCATCCGGGCCTCGGTCGGCCCTGCCAGCCGTCGATTCTCGCCACAGGTTCTGAGCCTGAGCGGGCGCTGCGGTAGGGCAGTGCCGTATTCAGAGCCTATGACCAGCACATTCGCCCCACCAGAGGAGCGAAGCCAGCCGAGTGAGTGATGTCACCTCCACCGCAAGTTTTGAATCTTCGCGCTGAGAGCCCAGATTTTCCTGGGCTTTCATGCTGTTGCGGCCCTCACGGGCGGGGTTGTCCACAGGGTTTATCGACCCGATTATCGACTGTTGATCACCTTGCCCTACGCGGCCCCATGCACGAGATCCCGGTGTCACAGGAGCCGCACGCTGGGCTTTCGCGTGGATCGGCGCGGAAGGCGCGCATCCATTCCGTGGTCTGCCCTACGCAGCCCTACCGCAGCATGGGGCCATGCCGTACTCAATAAGATGGCCGAGAAGTCGCTGGCTCAAGGTGCATCTCGGGCTCGTCGGGTCGCTCGTGTGGCGTGCTGGGCCCGAAGCTCCTCCGGCTACTGGGCGCGAAGTCTCACCTGTCGTCCTCGTCGGTGAGCACCACGATCGCGCTCGGCGCGTCGAGGAGCGCCATGGTGCAGAAGTGGGCAGGTCTTGGTCGAACCGGTAGGACCGCCTCTCCGGTCACGATGGAGACTGTGGGCGCCGAGCCCCGTCCGCACAGCTCAGGCAGCCTCTTCGTGCCGAACGACGATCATGGTTCCGATCAGGTACGGGGCCGGGCCGGTGCAGTATGAGTTGCTCGTGGCTCGTCGATTTCGACTTCTGGACAGCGCGGCCGCGGCAGACCGTTTGGGGCGTCGGACGGAACAGGGAGCCAGGGGGGCAGCTTGACAGCAGCTAGGCGTCCGACAGATGTACTACACTGAGAGGAGTGGTCCCGGACCGACGCCTCGACTGGCAGCGCCGCGCCGAGTACATCGCTTCGCGCTCCGCCAGGCATCCCGGCGATACCGACATCGAACCCGCGTGGGCCGATGAAGCCTTCGCGGTCGACGACGCCCTCGTCGACTCGCCCGATCCCGTCTCGAAGTCCGGGAAGACCGATCGCCTGGTCGGCTACTCGCGAACGGCTCGCATGGTCATAGTCGTGGTCTACCTCCGCGACGAGCTGATCGGTGTAAACGCCTGGAAGGCGAACGAGACCCAGACCCGCAGATACTGGGAGGACCAACGATGAAAAAGAAGGAGCTTCAAGATCTTCTCGACGAGGAGACCGCGGCATCCGAGGCGAGCCGGGACGAGGCGCTCTCAGAGCGTGCGGTTCGCAAGGGGAAGAGCCGTTCGGTCGTCTACTCCGTTCGCCTCACCCCCGAGCAGACCGACGAGATCCAACGGATCGCGGACGAGGCTGGGGTCCCCGCATCTTCTTTGGTTCGTGACTGGGTCGTCGACGGGCTCGCTGCAGAACGCGGCTCAGCGACCCTCGACTCGCTGGTGGACACGCTGTCGCGCGACGTCGACAAGCTCCGCCGCAGCATTGCCCGACGCGAGGCGTCCTGATTATCGCCGGGGGTTCAGCATCTGAGTAGGCGCTTGCCCTATGCGGTGCCCTACGCAGAGACCGTGTCGCGCGCAGTTCCGGCGCGCGGACATCGGGGACAAACACGGAGAACAGCGTGAGCGGCAGGCACTTGCGCCGCCCGATCACGACGAGGTTGGCGTGAAAGTCCTCGGGGTCGGGCTGGGGAGCAGGGGAGGCGATGCGCCCCGGTCCGAGGACGTCGAGCAGCCGCCTCGTGCAGCGCAGGATCACCGCTGAAGGATAGATGCTGTGCCTGGGGTGGGCGGTCTGACAGCCAGGCCCGGCTGGGCAGAGGGGGTGTTACGCGCTGCGCCTGGTGGAGGAGTCGGCGGCGGTGAGCGCGATGCGCTGACCGCCGACGACGGCGTTGATCTCCAGATGTCCGCCGAGGGCTTCGACGTACGCAGCGAGCGTCGAGAGCAGCATGTCGCCCTCGCTTTCGATCCGGGAGATCGTCGACTGGGGCCGGCCCATGGTTCGAGACAGCTCCACCTGGGTGAGCTGGCGCACCCGGCGCAACTCACCGAGTGCATCTCGGACCTGCTCGGCGACGACCTTGGTCCGCTCGCGCTCCACCCGCTCCCGGCGAGCCGGGTCGGTCATCACCT
>JAKBBS010000077.1 GCA_021808425.1 Actinomycetes bacterium | reverse complement strand
GGCGGCATCACCCCTGACAACGCACCTTTGTGCATCTCCGCCGGCGCGGCGGGCGTGGCGGTCATGGGCGCCGTCACAAAGGCCGACGACCCCGCCGCCACTGTGGCCGACCTCATCGCCGCTCTCGGCCGAAACGCCGGCAGCCAGAGAGATATGAGAGCGCCGCCACATGGGTAGCTACGACCGGCGGACCTTGTAACGCGACCAAAGACGGAGAGAAGCCCGTGACCGAGCATGACCACTGCGGGACCAGCCAGCCTGCACACCAGACCGGGAGCCCTGGGGCAGGCGCCGACGCTGACAAGTTCCTGGCGGCGGAGCACGACGAGCTCCGCTCCCTGAGCTACGGTCCAGCCTCAGCGCGCCCGAGCTCGCTCAGTTGGGGGCGGCTATGGCCTCCGACGAGCGGAGGATGCTGACCCACGCCCATCCAGCGCTCCCCGACAGCGGCCCGGTAGCGGCTATCACCCGCAAGCTCGCGGAGGCCGTGGACCAGGTGCGCGACAGATCTGCGGACGTCGGGCGGACAGCCGGGTGACGATGTGGCCGGCGGCAACCTTCTCGGACGGCCTGGTGCACCAGTCACTCCAGACGTAGGGTCGCGGCAGTCTGCGCAGAAGCCACTCCGATCTGCCGGTTGCGCGGTCCCAACGGGGAGAAGCGGTTCGAGATGCACGAGCTGGCGGTCACCGAGAGCATCATCGAACAGGTCGCCGCCGCTGCCGGAGAATCTCGGGTCGTCAGTTTGCGGTTGGAGATCGGCAAGCTGTCAGGCGTCGTCGCCGACTCCATCCGCTTCTGCTTCGAACTGGTCAGCGACGGGACACCCCTCGCGGAGGCACGGCTGGACATCGACGAGCTCGCAGGCGCCGGTGCCTGCGCCACCTGCGGGTCCACCTTTCCCCTCGAGCACCGGATCCTGCTGTGCCCGTGTGGGAGCGCCGACGTGCACGTCGTTAGCGGCGACGAGCTGCGTATCCGATCGATGGAGGTGATCTGAGCATGTGTAGGACCTGCGGTTGCGGCGATGCCGAGGAGATACGCATCACGACCTCGGATGGCTACGCTCCCCAGCCGAGCGACCATCACGATCACGGCCGCGCCGGCGAGCACCACGACCACCCCCCTGGCCCGACGCGCACCGTGATGCTGGAGCAGCAGCTACTGGCCAAGAACGATGCCCTGGCTGCCGCCAACCGACGGTGGCTCACGGCGGAGGGGATACTGGCGCTCAACTTGATGAGCTCTCCCGGCTCGGGCAAGACCACGTTGTTGGAGAGGACCATCCGCGAGGTGGGCGGTGAGATGGGTATCAGTGTGGTCGAAGGTGACCAGGAGACACCGCTTGACGCCGAGCGGATAAGGGCTACTGGAAGACCCGTCGTGCAGGTCAACACCGGCGCCGGGTGCCACCTGGATGCCGAGATGCTGGACGGGGCGCTGCGCGCGCTGCGACCGGCTGTCGGCTCGACATTGTTCATCGAAAACGTCGGCAACTTGGTGTGCCCCGCGTTGTTCGACCTCGGGGAGGCCGGTCGGGTGGTGATCGCCTCGGTGACCGAGGGGGACGACAAGCCCCTCAAGTATCCGCACATGTTCCGGTCGGCCAACCTCGTACTGCTCAACAAGGTCGACCTGACCCCCTACGTCTCGTTCGACCGAGATACCTTCACCCGAGCCGTGGGCGCCGTCAACCCCGATGTCGAGGTCCTGACCGTGGCCGCCACCCAGGGGCAGGGCTTCGACGAGTGGTACGCGTGGATACGAGCCTTCCGGGCGAACCAAAGTCACCCGGCCATTTCCCATGCGTCCCTTGACATCCCGCTAACGCAGGAATAGACCGGGATTTGCGCCGGGACGTCCAACATCGGGCGCAGTGCGCAGGGGGAGGCACGAGGTGCCGACGAGCGAGGCCATCAAAGCCGAGGACGCCCTTGTCCACGTCTTGTGGATCAATGCGGGGTTGAGTTGCGACGGTGACTCTGTCGCGTTGACGGCAGCTACGCAACCCAGCATCGAGGAAATAGCTCTGGGTGCTCTCCCGGGCTTGCCCAAGGTAGCTGTGCACTGGCCCCTCATCGATTTCGAGTGCGGTCCTGCTGGGGGTGCCGACGACTTCCTTGAATGGTTTCGTAAGGCGGATCGGGGCGAGCTCGATCCATTCGTCCTGGTTGTCGAGGGTTCGATCCCCAATGAGAAGCTGCACGCCGAGGGTTACTGGTCAGGCTTCGGCAACGACCCGGCCACTGGACAACCGATCACCACCAGTGAGTGGCTCGACCGGCTGGCGCCCAAAGCGCTCGTCGTGTTGGCCGCTGGGACCTGTGCCACCTACGGGGGCATCCACGCCATGGCCGGCAACCCGACGGGAGCGATGGGCGTGCCGGACTATCTCGGCTGGGACTGGAAGTCCAAGGCCGGCTTGCCGATCGTCTGCGTCCCAGGATGTCCGATCCAACCGGACAACCTCTCCGAGACGATTACCTACCTGCTCTACCAGGCGACCGGGCAAGCGCCGATGATCCCCCTCGATGACGCACTGCGCCCGACGTGGCTCTTCGGCCACACCGTCCACGAGGGCTGTGATCGTGCGGGCTACTACGAGCAGGGCGACTTCGCCACCGAGTACGGGTCCGAGAAATGCATCGTGAAGCTGGGCTGCTGGGGACCGGTCGTCAAGTGCAACGTGCCCAAGCGCGGCTGGATCAACGGGGTGGGCGGATGTCCCAACGTCGGAGGCATCTGCATCGGCTGCACCATGCCCGGGTTCCCTGACAAGTTCATGCCGTTCATGGACGAACCTCCGGGCGGCAAGGTCTCCACCGCCGTGTCGGGGCTCTACGGATCCGCCATCCGCTCATTGCGCTCCGTAACCGCCAAGACACTCGACAAGGAACCTAAGTGGCGCAGGCCGGGGCAGACGCTCCTCACCGGCGCTCGCCGCACCTGGTAGCCGGCATCCAAACCAACCAACCGACAACGTGAGTGGGAGAGAGACGCGATGACCGCGACAGAGACGCCCCCGACGAAGGCCGCGAGAGCGCACCGTTCGGATGACTCGGCCAGTGAGCTGGTCGACATGTCATGGGATCCCATCACGCGCATCGTAGGCAGCCTGGGCATCTACACCAAGATCGATTTCAAGCAACGTGTGGTGGCGGAGTGCCATAGCACCTCATCGATCTTCAGGGGCTATTCGATATTCATGAAGGGCAAAGATCCTCGCGACGCCCATTTCATCACCAGCCGCATCTGTGGCATCTGTGGCGACAACCACGCCACGTGCTCCTGCTACGCACAGAACATGGCGTACGGAGTCAAGCCGCCGCACCTGGGGGAGTGGATCGTCAACCTCGGCGAGGCCGCGGAGTACATGTTCGACCACAACATCTTCCAGGAGAACCTGGTCGGCGTCGACTACTGCGAGCGCATGGTGGGAGAGACCAACCCTGGCGTGCTCGAGAAGGCCAACAGCACCGAGGCCCCGCACATGGCTGCCCACGGGCACCGGACCGTCGGCGACATCATGCGAGCGCTCAACCCGTTCACCGGGGACTTCTACCGCGAGGCCCTCCAGGTGAGCCGGAGCACCCGCGAGATGTTCTGCCTGATGGAGGGTCGCCACGTGCACCCCTCCACGCTCTATCCCGGTGGCGTGGGTACGGTCGCCACGATCCAGCTCATGACCGACTACATGACCCGCCTCAGCCGGTACGTCGAGTTCATGAAGAAGGTCGTGCCGATGCACGACGACCTTTTCGACTTCTTCTACGAAGCGCTCCCCGGGTACGAGCAAGTCGGCCTGCGGCGCACCCTCCTCGGGTGCTGGGGTGCGTTCCAGGACCCGGAGGTCTGCAACTTCCAGTACCGGGACATGACCGAATGGGGCCGGCGCATGTATGTCACGCCGGGGGTCGTCGTGGACGGCAAGCTGGTGACCACCGATCTGGTCGACATCAACCTCGGCATCCGGATCCTGCTCGGCAGCTCGTACTACGACGACTGGGAGGACCAGGAGGTCTTCGTGACCCACGATCCCCTCGGCAATCCCGTCGATCGCCGCCACCCGTGGAATCAGCACACCAATCCCCGGCCACAAAAGCGCGACATGGACGACAAGTACTCCTGGGTCATGTCGCCTCGCTGGTTCGACGGAAGGGATTACTTGGCCCTGGACACGGGCGGCGGTCCGCTGGCCCGGCTGTGGTCCACGGCCCTGGCCGGCCTGGTGGACATCGGCTACGTCAAGTCCACAGGCCACAGCGTTGAGATCAACCTCCCGAAGACGGCCCTCAAAGGTCCGGTCAGCTTCGAGTGGAAGGTCCCCCAGTGGAGCAACACCATCGAGCGCAACCGAGCCCGCACCTATTTCCAGGCATACGCGGCTGCCAGCGCGCTGCACTTCGCCGAGAAGGCCCTAGAGGAGATCCGGGCCGGCCGAACCAAGACGTGGGAAAGCTTCGACGTGCCCGACGAGGGCATCGGCTGCGGGTTCACCGAGGCGGTGCGAGGGGTGCTCTCCCACCACATGGTCATCCGAGAGGGCAAGATCGCCAACTACCACCCGTACCCGCCCACCCCCTGGAACGCCAACCCTCGCGACAGCCTGGGGACACCAGGCCCCTACGAGGACGCCGTGCAGGGCCAGCCCATCTTCGAGGAGAACGACCGGGAGCACTTCAAGGGAATCGACATCATGCGCACGGTGCGCAGCTTCGACCCGTGCCTGCCCTGCGGCGTCCATATGTTCCTCGGTGAGGGCAAGACCCTCGACCTCCTCCACTCCCCCACCCAGTCCGCCGGCGCACAGTGAGGGGGGTTCCGGCCGAATACGAGCCGGGTGAAGACCTGGACCCGTCGATCGAGCTCCGCGCCACCGGGGAGCGGATCGAGGCTCTGCTCGATGCCAGCTCCAGTGGCGGGGCGGTGGCACGCGATCGAGCGGAGGAGCTTGTGCGCCTCGTCGTGGACCTCTACGGGTCCGGCCTCGAGCGGCTCCTCGGGATCCTCTACGAGGCCGGGCGGCTCGACGATGCCATCCTCGACGCCCTCGTCGCCGACGACCTCGTGGCCAGTCTGTTGATCGTGCACGGGCTGCATCCCCACGACGTGGGACTGCGTGTGCGCCGTGCTCTGGACGGTGTCCGCCCCTACCTTGGGACGCACGGGGGCGACGTGGAGCTGCTGGACATCTCCAGCGATGGTGTCGTGCGGCTTCGACTGCTCGGCAGCTGCGACGGCTGCTCCTCGTCTGCGGCCACGTTGACCGGGGCGGTCCAGGAGGCCATCCGTCAGGCTGCACCCGAGGTCACCGCCATCGACGTGGAGGCTCCCACCGCGGCGGCCCATCCGGAGCCGCTCATCCCTGTCAGCTCCATACACGTCCGCTCGGGCGTGTCGGGCAGTCGTGTCGCCGGGTCCGCCTCGCCGCCGGTTGGTGCGGCGACGACATGACGCTCGTGCCGCCTGTGACCTCGCGATCGGGCGGCAACCCCCTGGCGGTACTGCAACGCATCCGGGCCACGTCGCGGCCGGCCGCGGCGGGTGAGCGCTGTGAGATGTGCAGCGTGGTGATCAGCGGCGAGCACCAGCACGTCGTCGACCTGGAGGGTCGGAGCCTCTTGTGCGCGTGCCGGCCGTGCTACCTCCTGTTCACAGCGAGCGGCGCCGAGACCCGCTACCGGGCCGTGCCGGACCGCTACCTCCGCTTCGCGGGGGTGGACATCGGTCCCCGACAATGGGACGCCCTCGAGATTCCCGTCGGTCTGACCTTCCTCTTCTTCCACTCGGGCGTCGGCAGGATGGTCGCCTTTTATCCGGGGCCGGCGGGCGCCACCGAGTCCGAGCTGCGACTCGCCGCCTGGGAGGCGTTGGTCGAGAGCAACCCCAGCTTGGCGACGCTGATCCCCGACGTCGAGGCGCTGTTGTTGCGGTTTACGCCCCACCGCGGCGTCGTCGAGTGCTTCCTCGTGCCCATCGACGCCTGTTACGCTCTGGTTGGCGAGCTGCGCCGGCTGTGGCGTGGTTTCGACGGAGGTGCGGGGGCTCGGAGCCACTTGGACCGCTTCTTCGAGATGTTGGCCGCGAGGAGCAAAGCTGAGTCCTCCGGCTGCGGCACCGTGACGCCATGAGCGCGCTCGAGTTCTCGGTGAGCGGCATGGAGGCCGATGTCTATGGCGCCTCTCCGGCGATCGTCGCCCGCATCCACCTGCGCGAGACGACAGGTGCGTTGGTGCACACCATCGCATTGCGCTGCCAGGTGCGCATCGAGCCGCAGCGTCGTGCCTACGGCGCGGACATCGAAGGCCTCGGAGATCTCTTCGGGACCAGGCGGCGCTGGAGCGAGACCCTCAAGCCGTTCCTCTGGGCTCACACCGCGACCATGGTCCCCGGGTTCAACGGAGAGACGGAGGTCGCCCTCAGCATCCCGTGCACCTACGACTTCGAAGTCGCCGCCACCAAGTACCTGCATGCGGTGCGCGACGGGGACATCCCGTTGGCTCTCATGTTCAGCGGCACGATGTTCACCCGGGGTACGACCGGCTTCCAGGTGGAGCAGATCCCGTGGAACTCCGACATCGAGTGTCTCATGCCCACGCAGGTCTGGCGCGACACCATGGACGCCTTCTTCCCCGGCGGGGGGTGGATCAGGGCATCGGTCGCCACCATCGATGCTCTGGACCGCTTCCGGACCGACCGGGGCTTCACGAGCTGGGAGGAAACCCTGACGGTCCTGCTCGGCGACGGGATGGCGCCCCGCGCCCTCGAGGAGACCCGACCGTGAGCCTGGCGGAGGTGCTCGAGGTGGCCGACGCCGTCCTCTACGAGGGGTACCTCCTCTACCCGTACCGCAGCACATCGGCCAAGAACCAGCTGCGGTGGCAGTTCGGCGTACTCGGGCCGCCAGGGGCGGCGGCCGCCGGTCTGGGCGAGGAGCCCGCGCTGCGCACCGAGTGCCTGCTGCAGCCTGCCGCTGGATCCCCGAGCGTCGCGGCCGGTGTCAGCGTGCTCCTGCGCTTCTTGCAGCTCCAGGTCCGCACGGTCGAACGCCGGGACGGCTCCGACGGCCACCTGCCAGCGAGGCAGCTCGAGGTCGACGGTAAGTCAATCGGGAGCTGGGACGAGGCTGTCGAGTGCCACCTTGAGATCGGACGGTTCTCGTTGGCAGAGCTGCAATCGACGGTCGAAGTTCCTGTGCGTGTCGATGGCTGTGAGCATTTCGAGCAAGTAGCCGACGCCGGAGAGCCGGGCGGGCGCGTCGCGCGCCGTCGCTGGCCGCTACGCGCCGCGGTCCAACTGCACGCCGCTCCCGTCCCGGGAGACGCTGAGCGAGTGGGTGCTTGGCGCCTCTGCATAGAAGTCGCCAACGTCGCTGACACTTGGGGGCTCCCGGGCAGCGATGGCGCCAGTCGGGAGGACGCCACCCGCGTCTCCCTGCTCGGCGCCCACCTGGTGCTGCAGGCACACGGCGCCGCCTTCGTCTCTCTGCTCGAACCGCCTCCGGATGTAGCTCTCGCAGCCACCGATTGCCGCCAGCACCGCTGCTGGCCGGTGCTGGCCGGTGCCGAGGGTTCCACGGACTGCATGCTCGTATCACCGATCATCCTCTATGACTACCCGGCGGTAGCCGCCGAGAGCCCCGGCGCCCTCTTCGATTCGACGGAGATAGACGAGATACTGACGTTACGGGTGCTGACGCTCACCGACGACGAGAAGGCAGAGGCCCGCGCCACGGATCCGGCTGCCGCCGCGATCATCGACCGGTGCGAGCAGATGTCACCTGAGGACATGCAACGCCTGCACGGCGTCATGCGCGACCCTCACGCCGGCCCGAGCAGCGCGCCGGCGACCGCTCGGGCCGCCTTCGACCCGGGCGACATCCCGACCTTCGGCTCAGAGGCTCCGTGGTGGGACCCTGCCGCCGACAGCAGCGCGTCGCCCTCCACCGACGTCGTCGTGGTTGACGGGGTAGCGCTGAGCAAGGGAAGCTCCGTGCTGCTTCACCCTCGCCGCAACGCCGACGCCCAGGACCTCTTCTACGCCGGGCGCGTGGCGACGGTCGCCGCGGTCCTCGCAGACGTCGACGGGGGTACCTACGTCGCGGTGGTGATCGACGACGATCCTGCCGCCGACCTGCACGAGTGGTACGGGCGCTACCTCTACTTCGCCCCCGATGAGGTAGAGCCGCTGAGGTCTGCGGACAAGGAAGCGGTCAAACGTCGCAAGGCGTCCGCTCACGACAAGGAGGATGCGTAGATGCGAGGACTCGGAATGTTGACGACAGTTGCGTTGCTCGCAGGAGCGGCCCTGGCAGTGGCGGCCGGGGTGGCGTCTCGCGACGACCTCCAGCGGTACCTGAAGATGCGCAGGATGTGAGGCGCCGATGATCCTCGCCGGCCGCCCTGTGGCTTCCACCTCCCGGGGGCGCCTGGTCGCCGGGATCGGCAATGTGTTCCTGAGCGATGACGGCTTCGGATCGGAGGTCGCCAGGTCGCTCCGCAGCCACGCCTTGCCGGACGATGTGCGCGTTGTCGACTACGGGATACGCGGCACCCACCTGGCTTACGACCTGCTCGACGGGTGGGAGGCTCTGATACTCGTCGACGCCGTCCCCGCTCGGGGTCATCCCGGCCGCCTCCACCTGCTGGCGGTGGGATCCGACGACTTGGCTGTCGGGGCCATCGATCCCCACAGCATGGATCCGGCGACAGTCCTGGCCGGGCTGGCATCTCTCGGTGGCACGTTGCCGCCGACGGTCGTGGTCGGCTGTGAGCCGGGCTCACTCGAGGACGGCATCGGGCTGACGCCAGCCGTGGCCGCCGCAGTCCCCGCGGCCGTCGACGCCGTCGAACGGTTGCTGTTCGACTATCCCTTTCCCGATCACGGCGAGGGCAAGGGGGTATCGGCAATGGGCGCCCCGGTCCGAGAGGGAGGGAGCTGACCGTGTGCCTCGGCATACCGGGCCGGGTGGTACGCATGGCTCCCGGTTTCGGCGACCAGATCGCGATGGTGGACGTGGTGGGATCCGAGCGCCGGGTCAATATCGGCATGCTGGAGGATCCGGTCCACGCCGGTGACTGGGTACTGATCCACCTGGGTTTCGCAGTGGAGCGCATCGACGAGGACGAAGCCGGCGCCGCTCTCGTAGGGCTGGAGCTGATGGGGAGACGCGGGGACGCCGATTCCGGCAGGGTCCTATGACCGCGGCCGCACCCCCTTCGGGTGAGATCATCTTCGCCCGTTACGCCTTCCCCCCCAACGAGCTGGGCTACTGCGGGACCGGTGACGGCGCCGACCTGCTCGCGGCTGCGGCGGGGACCCTCGACACCGGCGTCGTGGGCCGCCATGCCGGTGGCTTCGACGGTGCCTGGGCATACCTGGAGCTCCTAGCCGACTCAGCCGGCATCGGCGACCCGCTGGACCAGCGCGTCGTCGAGGCCTACTGGATCGGCAACGACCTGCTCGACACCGTCGACCCGGCACGCTTCGCTTCCATGGCGCGGAGCCGTTTCGCCGGCCAGGCCGGCGCCGACTGGGGTTGCCTCGACGGCGCGGCCGGGGTCCTTCCCCACCACAGCTTCCACGTGTTGGCCGTCTACCCCTGGATGAACCTCCTGCGCCGCGGAGCTCCCGGACCGGCGTTGCACGTGCTCGATCGGTGCCGCATCCGCTGGGGGGAAGTGGTCGCCCTCCACGGGGAACACGTCGAGGTCCGCAGCCCGCTGCTCGAGTGGGACCGTGGCATGCTCACCCTCGGTTCTCCCGTGACCGAGCGGGCGCGGTGGAGCGCCGGCGGAAAGGCCCTTGCCGGCGGTGTTCGGTGTGGGGACTGGGTGGCGCTGCACTGGGACTGGGTGTGCGAAACCCTCTCCGAGGTGCAGCTGGGCGCGCTGGGGCGGGCAACAGCCCGCCAGCTCGAGGCGACCAACACCTCCACCTACTCGATGGGTGCGGCCCGTGGCTGACCTGCTCGCCCGGGATACCGCCTTGACGGGCGCCGGTTCGACGGGCGCCGATCCGGCACGGCGTGCGGTCCGGGTGCGGGTCACGGGCGTCGTTCAGGGCGTTGGTTTCCGACCCTTCGTGCACCGCCTCGCCACCAGCCTGGAGCTCGCCGGGATCGTCGGCAACGATGCCGGCGCAGTCTTCGTCGAGGTGGAGGGCGCCGGGCCCGGCATCGATGGCTTCATCAGGCGCCTGTCGAGTGACGCCCCGCCCCTCGCCGTGATCGACGATGTCGACATCGTCGACGTGGCTCCCACCTCCCGGACGGAGTTCGCCATCGTCGGCAGCCGTACGGCCCCCGGGCCCGTCACTGCCGTCTCGCCGGACACCGCCGTGTGCGATGCATGCCTAGCCGAGCTGTGGGACCCGGCCAACCGCCGCCACCTCCACCCGTTCATCACCTGCACCGACTGCGGGCCGCGCTTCACCATCACCCGGCGCCTGCCCTACGACCGTCCCGGCACGACGATGGAGGACTTTCCCCTCTGCCCCGCCTGCACCGCCGAGTACGGAGATCCGGGTGATCGCCGCTACCACGCACAGCCCATCGGCTGCCACGACTGCGGCCCGCACATCACATTGCGGCTGGGGACCGGACCACCCCTCGTGCGCAACAAGGCCATCGCGGCGGCGCGGGAGGCGCTCGCCGACGGGGCGATCCTGGCGGTCAAGGGCATCGGTGGCTACCACCTGGTGTGCGACGCAGCGTCCGATGCCGCTACCGGCGCTCTGCGCCAGCGCAAGGGCCGGGCCGACAAGCCGTTCGCCGTGATGGTCGCCGACCTCGCTGACGCCGAACGGCTGGCGGTGATCGATTCCGACTCCGCTCATCTGCTGGGCTCCCCGGCCAGGCCCATCGTCCTGCTGACCGCCCGGCCCGGTCCCCTTTCGCCGTTGGTGGCACCTGGCAATCCGCTGATCGGAATCCTGACGGCCTACACGCCCCTGCACCACCTCCTGTTGCGCGACCGCGGCCCACTGGTGGTCACCAGCACCAACCGGTCGGGCGAACCGATCTGTTACCGCGACGACGATCTGGCCAGCCGCCTGGGCCTACTGTCCGACGGGATCCTCGGTCACGACCGGCCCATCCACGTCCCTTGTGACGACTCGGTGGTGCGGGTCAACGGCGGGACCCTGCTCCCTGTCCGCCGCTCGCGTGGCTACGCGCCGCTGCCGGTGCGGGTCCCCGCTGGTCACCCCGACGCCCTGGCCGTCGGCGGCGAGCTGAAAAACACCTTCTGCGTAGCCACGCAGGGCCGGGCGTGGATGAGCCAGCACATCGGAGACCTGGCCAACCTCGAGACCCTCGCCGCGTTCGAAGCATCGGTGGCGCAATTCTGCGAGCTGTACCGGGTCCGACCGAGGGTCGTGGCCGTCGACGCCCATCCCGGCTACCTCGGCTCTCGTTGGGCCCGGGCCCGGTGGCCGGAGTCTGTCACTGAGGTCCAGCACCACCACGCCCATGTAGCGAGCGTGATCGCCGAGCACGGGCTGGACCCCGAGGAGCCGGTGATCGGTGTGGCTTTCGACGGCACCGGATACGGCGATGACGGGACTGTCTGGGGTGGCGAGATCCTCGAGGCGACCGCGACCGGCTACCGCAGAATCGGGCATCTCGCGCCGGTGCCCCTGCCGGGCGGCGACGCCGCCGTAGCCCATCCATGGCGCATGGCCCTGGCCCACCTCCGAGCGGCGGGCGCCCCCTGGGACACCGGCATGGCGCCGGCGCGCCATGCCGGTGAACTCGCCCTCGGGGTGATCGACCGGCAGCTCGCGACCGGCGTGGCGTGCGTGCCGACCACCAGCATGGGTCGCCTGTTCGACGCCGTAGCCTCGCTGCTCGGCCTGCGCCACGACATCACCTACGAGGCCCAGGCGGCCATCGAGCTCGAGCACTTGGCCGCCTGCTGCGACACCGATCCCCCTACCCTGACCTTCGGCCACGGCCCCGAAGGCACCTTCGATGCCGGGCCGGTGATCCTGGGCCTGCTCGATGCCGTTTCAGCCGAGACCCCCCCGGCTGCGATCGCGCTCGGCTTCCACCGAGCGGTGGTCGATGCCGTCGCCGGCGCCGTGGAGGCGGCCGGCGAGCGCACGGGCACGACCGTGGTAGCCCTCTCCGGCGGCGTGTGGCAGAACGCCCTGCTCACCAGGCTCGCCACTACCCGGCTGCTCGCCGGAGGTTTCGATGTGCGCACCAACCGCTTGGTGCCACCCAACGACGGGGGCCTGGCCCTCGGACAGATACTTGTCGCGACCCGCAGGGCCGCCCTACACCAGGAGGCCCGACCATGTGTCTCGCCGTACCCGGCCGTGTAGTGGACACAAGGGACGACCGTGGTGCCCGCATGGCCACAGTCGACTTCGACGGCATCCGAAAGGAGGTGTGCCTCGCCTACCTACCGGCTGTGGCGGTGGGCGAGTACGTGATCGTCCACGTCGGCTTCGCCATCTCCAAGGTCGACGAGGGATCCGCCCTCGAGACCCTCGCCCAGTTCCAGGCCCTCGGTGTGCTCCAGGAGAGCCTGGGCGCCGAGGCTGCGATTGACCCGGACGCGGAGGTGGCATCGTGAAGTACCTCGACGAGTTCCGCGACCCGGCGCTGGCCCGCCGCCTCTTCGACGAGATCGCCCGGATCACTACCCGGCGATGGGCGATCATGGAGGTCTGCGGGGGACAGACCCACGCCATCATCCGCAACGGCATCGACCAGCTGCTACCCGCGGGGGTCGAGCTGATCCACGGTCCGGGCTGCCCAGTGTGCGTCACCCCCCTGGGCATGATCGACAAGGCCTTGGCCATCGCCGCCCGCCCCGAGGTCATCTTCTGCTCGTTCGGCGACATGCTGCGGGTGCCCGGCAGCCACCGCGACCTGTTCTCCGTCCGGAGCGAGGGCGGCGATGTCCGCGTCGTGTACTCACCCCTAGACGCGCTACGCCTCGCCGAGGAGCACCCCGACCGCCAGGTCGTGTTCTTCGCCATCGGGTTCGAGACCACCGCGCCGGCGAACGCCATGGCGGTCCACCTGGCCCGCGAGGAGGGGCTGAGGAACTTCTCGGTCCTGGTCAGCCATGTGCTCGTGCCCCCCGCCATCGAGGCGATCGTCACATCGCCGACCAACCGCGTCGACGGGTTCCTCGCCGCCGGGCACGTCTGCTCGGTCATGGGCACCAGGCAGTATCCGCCGCTGGTCGCCGCCCACCGTGTGCCGATCGTCGTCACCGGCTTCGAGCCGCTCGACGTCCTCGAAGGCATCCGGCGGGTCGTGGTGCAGCTGGAGTCGGGGCGCGCAGAGCTGGACAACGCCTACGGGAGGGTCGTCTGCGAGGAGGGCAACGTGGCCGCACAGCGGATGCTGGCCGACGTGTTCGAGAGCTGCGACCGCCGCTGGCGGGGAATCGGGGACATCCCAGCCAGCGGCTGGCGGCTGGCGGAGCGCTACCGCGACCTCGATGCCGAGGCTCGCTTCGACGTGACCGATCTCGACGCTCCGGAGTCTGCGCTGTGCCACAGCGGCGAGGTGCTGCAAGGTCTCATCAAACCTACGGAGTGCCCGGCCTTCGGCAAGGAGTGCACCCCCCGGACGCCGCTCGGGGCGACGATGGTGTCCTCCGAGGGAGCCTGTGCCGCCTATTACCAGTACCGCAGGCTCGACGTCGCCGTGGAGCTCTCCGTTGGCTGACGGTCCCGCCTCGCTCGACTTCGAATCCTGGACGTGCCCGCTGCCGTTGCGCGACCACGACCGGGTGGTGATCGGCCACGGGGGCGGCGGGAAGCTGTCGGCTGAGCTGGTTACCCACCTGTTCCTCCCGGCCTTCGGCGTCGATCCATCAGTGACTCTCCACGACAGCGCCACGGTCCTGCTCGGCGGCTGTCGGATCGCCATGTCGACGGACTCCTACGTGGTGCGGCCGCTATTCTTTCCCGGCGGCTCCATCGGCGACCTGGCCGTCAACGGCACGGTGAACGACGTAGCCATGTCGGGCGCGGTACCGGTGGCGTTGAGCGCTGGGTTCATCCTGGAGGAGGGCCTACCCTTGGAGGTGCTGGGGCTGGTGGCCACCGAGATGGGCAAGGCGGCGCAGCACGCGGGCGTCCGGCTCGCGACGGGTGATACCAAGGTCGTCGATGCCGGGGCGGCCGACGGCCTGTACGTCAACACTGCGGGGATCGGGCTGATCCCCGACGGCGTGGACATCCGGCCCACCCGGGCGACACCCGGCGACCGGGTCATCGTGTCGGGGCCGATCGGCCTCCACGGCATCGCCGTCATGTCCAAGCGCGAAGGCCTGGAGTTCGGCACCGAGATCCGCTCCGACACCGCACCACTCTCCGATCTGGTGCAGACCATGCTCAGGAGCTGCTCGGACATCCACGTACTGCGGGACCCGACACGCGGTGGCCTGGCGGCATCGATGTGCGAGATCGCCAGCGCCGGCGGGGTGGGGATCGACTACGAGGAGGCTGCGGTGCCGGTGCCCGGCCAGGTGGCGGCGGCGTGCGCCCTGCTCGGGCTCGACGCTGTAAGCGTGGCCAACGAGGGCAAGCTGGTGGCAATGGTGCCTGCGTCGGCAACCGACGACGTGATGGCTGCCATGACGGCCCATCCTGACGGCAGGGAGGCGGTGGTCATCGGGGTGGTCACCGAGCAGCACCCCGGCCTCGTCGTGGCCCGCAACTCCTTCGGGACCCGCCGGGTCATCGACTTGCCGCTCGGGGAGCAGCTACCTCGCATCTGCTGAGCCGTGTGAAAGTCGT
>JAKBBS010000355.1 GCA_021808425.1 Actinomycetes bacterium | reverse complement strand
GTGTCCGACGCAAAAGCGGCGCCTTCATGGCGGCCGCTGACCTGGGTGACCACGCCGCTTGTCGTGACTACCTCGCCGGTCGGAAGTACGCGGCGGGCCACCAGCACGTCGTCGAGCTGCACATACTGATCCTCGCCCACGGCTACGTGCCACAGCAGCGGCGTAACGTCAGATGTGCTCGCGACCACCCCGACGGGTATGTCACGATGCGCGTCTTGGGCGCCGGCAAGCGCAGCCCGCTCAGACTCCGCCGAATCGATGTGGCCGAACGAGCTACCTCCGACCTCGCGGAAACCGCCTCCTACGCCTTCCCCCCTCGGATCTGTCAACCCGGCCCCGAGGGCGTGACCGCGGTCGGCGACCTCCCTCCGATCTTGAGCACTCGCCGCTCGATCTCCGATAGTCATGCGTTCGAGGATAAGCACTGCCTGTGACCGTTTCCGGTTCTTCGCCAAGCTATGAACCTGCGAGCGGGTCGACGAAGCGACCTCTCATGCTTTTCATATCAACTCGAAAACAATCCCGTCTCGCCGTCGAGAACGGATCAGGGCCGACGAGAGGGTTGTCGTTGTCGGCTGGTTAGCGGTTGTGGTGTTTCCAGCGTTCGACGAGTTTGCTGTTCGGGGTGACGCCTCGGGCGTTGTGGTGGCGGACGATTCGGGTCCATTCGCTTCGTAGCGCCGTGGCGGAGTGTCCGGCTGCGGCGGCGTCGAGGGCTGCGGCGGAGAGGTCGTCGTTGAGCGGGTCGACGAGCGCGCCTTGGTGGGCTGCCCACAGGGCGAGTTCCGGGTTCCCGGCGTTTATTGCGAGAGAAGCGAGTTGCCCTGCGGTGGCGGCGCAGAAGAGTTCTATGTGGGTTCGTAGTCCTTCGTTGTCTACCCATCCGTATCCGGAGTCGACGTCGAACGGCGGGCCGCCGATCAAAGCGGCAGCGTCGCTTAGCGACGCGATGGCGGCGTCGACGTCGCCGGCGTCTGCTGCTCGGCGGCCGACCTTGGCGAGCTGTTGCATGACGTCCCAGTCGCAGCACACCCCTTGAAGCTGGTAGCCGGCTCGCCCGTCGGGGAGCCGCTGCGAGCCGATAGCTCGCCGTAGCCTCGAAAGGTTCGATCTGACGGTCGCCTCGCCGGGATCGGCGTCTGATCCGGCGCCTAACGCCCAAGCGATCCGATCCAGACTCGACGGGCGCTCCGGGTGACACGCGAGGTAGACGAGAATCTCCGCGAGCACAGCCCGGGTCGGCTGCTCAACCCAGCCGGCTACTTCGACCCTGCCGAGAACCCTCACCGACACGCCGGGCAACTCCGGTGCTGCGGGAGCCTCAAAACGCGTCGGTACACCTGTCGGGCCGGTCGGATCGAACGGTACGGGATCCCGCGAGCCTGAGACGTCGTCGTATTCCTCCAACCCGCCGTCGGATCCGCCGTCCGATCCCCAGTCCAACTGTCGGGAAGCCTTGCGGGTTTCGGGTATGTCGCTGGTGTCGCCGGCAGCGCCAATGTAGCCGTCGGGGTTGACGGGGTCGTCCGGTTCAGCCTCGATGTCGGCGGCTGGGAGGACGTCGCAGGCAGCGCCGGCCGCTTCGCCGGGCTGCCGGCCCGGCGGCGGGTAGTAGAAGTCGGCCTGGTGGGGGTATCGCGGCGGGGCCTGCGTGGGGATATCGGAGCCGACAGGGCCGGGCGACGTCTCGTGGGAGGGGGGTGTCGGGTTTCGGTGCCTGACCCGAAGCGCGATGAGAGCGGCGGCGACGGCTGCGGCGAGGGCGATCTCGATGTTCGTGGCGTCGAAGACGCTGCCGGTCGTCGACGTTGACGGCGCTTGCGCGGCCTGGCGGCCTGATGTTCCGTCGGCGGCGGTGGGCGTCGCGAGGTGCAGCGGACTGGCGGCGGCGCCGGGCGGCGCGACGAACGCTGCGGCGGCGGGGAACGCTATCGGGATGGTGGCCGTGCCTGGGTTGACGGTGATCGGGGTGTCACCGCTGAAAGCCGCGACCGCCGGGCCTGGGGGGACGGTGATCGTGAGAGTGGCGGAGGTGATGGCGGCTGGCACCTCGAAGGCGTAGCGGTAGGGGAAAACCCGGCTTTGAAGGTCCGACCCGCCGTTGGGCGGGGATGCCGGGTCGGGGCCGCCCGGGAAGACCTGCGGGTGGATCGGGGCTTGACCTGCGACGTCGAGTGTCATGTCGGCGGCGGTGACCGGCGAGTCGTATTGCAGATCGTGGGTGACATCGGAGACGGGCTGCGGCGGGTCCGACAGCTCGGGGACGAGCCACGCCATCGCCGGGTCCGCCGGGGTGTCGGCCGGGCCGTCGGGGGCGAAATAGCTGAGAGTCGCGTCGGCCATGTCCACCACGAGCGCCGCTTTCGGCAGCGTGACTGTCCCGTCGCTGTACGGTGTCGCTAGGTCGCGTTGCACGGCGAGACCCGTTTTGAGGCGCCATCCGGTCGTGTCACGGTAAAGGACATCCGGCTGGGAGCCTTCGCGGGCCATGTGGGTGAGGGAGAACGCCTGGGAGTACCCGCCCGACGACATCGTCAAAACGACGTCCGCCGACACCGACGGCAGGGAAGCGACGAAGTACTCGGTTCCGGCCGCCACGCTCGACGCGCCCGCCTGCGCGTACGGCTGCGAGAGAGGGACGAGTATCGACACGCCGCCGCCGGCGATCACCGCCGAGGGGTCCGTCACGTCCCCCGACGAGTCCTGGTGCGCCTGCCACGACAAGGCGAACACCCAAAGCGTCGCCCCAGAAGCGGCGGCACGCCCCGACGCGAGGACCGGCCCGTCCGCGACGCCCTCCACCCGCGCGGCGAAGCCGTAGCCGTTGACAC
>JAKBBS010000076.1 GCA_021808425.1 Actinomycetes bacterium | reverse complement strand
GGCGTTCGGTATTCGCGGGTGCCGTCGAGTGGGTCGACTATCCAGACTCGCTCGGCCTGCAGCCTTCGTTGGTCGTCTGGTGACTCCTCGCTCAGGATTGCATCACCCGGACGGTTTGCGCTGATCTGCCCGATGATCAGGCTGTTCGCCTCGGCGTCCCCGCTGTCGCCGAGCTCTCGTCCGCTAAGGCCGGATTGGCGGAGGGAGACGAGCAGGTCCCCTGCCTGCGCGGCGATACTTGCCGCAAGGCGTTCGTCCTCGCTGCGGACGATCACACGTTACGCCGGTAGCTGCCACCAACCTCGAACAGGGCGTCGGTGATCTGACCGAGGCTCGCGAATCGCACGGCATCCATCAGCACCTCGAATACGTTAGCCCCCGACAGCGCCGCCTCAGCCAAGCGCGCGAGCACCGCCGTGCGGCCCTCCGCGTGGAGTGCATGGAAAGCTTCGAGGCGTCGGAGCTGACTCGTCTTCTCATCCTCGGTCGAGCGGGCGAGTTCGAGTTTCGGCGGCACTTCGTCCCCCCCGGGGTTGCAGAACGTGTTGACCCCGACGATCGGTAGCGTCCCGTCGTGCTTGGCTGTCTCATAGAGCATCGACTCGTCCTGAATCCTGCCTCGCTGGTAGCCGGTTTCCATCGCGCCGAGAACCCCGCCGCGCTCAGCCAGGCGATCCAGCTCTGCCAGAACGGCCTCTTCGACCAGGTCGGTCAGCTCCTCGACTATAAAACTCCCCTGGAGGGGATTCTCGTTTCCGGCGAGCCCCCACTCCCGGTTGATGATCAGCTGGATCGCGAGAGCCCGACGCACCGACTCGGCGCTTGGCGTCGTGACCGCTTCGTCGTAAGCGTTCGTGTGGAGGCTGTTGGCGTTGTCGTAGATGGCACAAAGGGCCTGCAGCGTGGTCCGGATGTCGTTGAACGCCATCTCCTGCGCGTGAAGTGACCGCCCCGAGGTCTGGATGTGGTACTTGAGCTTCTGGGAGCGCTCGGACGCCCCGTAGCGATCGCGCATGGCGATCGCCCAGATCCGCCTCGCGACCCGGCCTATCACGGTGTACTCGGGGTCCATTCCGTTGGAAAAAAAGAACGAGAAGTTCGGTGCGAAGTCGTCTACGCGCATGCCCCGGGCGAGGTAGGCCTCCACGTACGTGAAGCCGTTCGCGAGGGTGAATGCCAGCTGGCTTATCGGGTTGGCTCCCGCTTCGGCGATGTGATACCCGGAGATGGAGACGGAATAGAAATTCTTCACCGAGTTCGCTATGAACCACTCCTGGATGTCGCCCATCACGCGAAGCGAGAACTCGGTCGAGAAGATGCACGTGTTCTGCCCCTGGTCCTCTTTCAAGATGTCGGCCTGCACCGTCCCGCGGATCCGCTCGAGGGTCGACACCCGGATCCCCGCCGCCTCGTCCGGCGTCGCCTCGCGTGAATGTTCGGCTGAGAAGCGCTCCAGCTGGTCGTCGATAGCCGCGTTGAAGAACATGGCGAGGATCGTCGGGGCCGGCCCGTTGATGGTCATCGACACCGAGGTCGACGGGTCGCAGAGGTCGAATCCCCGGTACAGGTCGCGCATGTCGTCGAGGGTCGCTATGGAAACGCCCGAGTTGCCGACTTTGCCGTAGATGTCCGGGCGGCGATCGGGGTCGAAGCCATACAGGGTCACCGAGTCGAAAGCCGTCGAGAGGCGTGTCGCCGGCTGTCCCTCGGAGAGCAGGTGGAAGCGCCTGTTCGTTCGCGCAGCGTCACCTTCGCCGGCGAACATTCTCGCCGGATCCTCCCCCTGCCTTTTCAGCGCGAAAACCCCCGACGTGTAGGGGAACTCCCCCGGAAGGTTCTCGGCGCGAAGCCACCTGAGCAGGTCGCCATCGCCGGCGAATCGGGGAACCGCGACCCTCGCCACGCTAGTCCCCGAAAGCGACGTTCTCGACAGCGACATATCCGAGGCAGCCGCCGCGCGCTTCGGCCACTCCTCGAGGAGGCGCCTAGCGGAAGGATCGAACCCTTCCTCCATTTCGCCGGCCAAACGCCCGACGTCGACATGGCCGGCGCTTTGCGCGTCGAGCATCGCCAGGACCTCCCGGAGAGCTTGGCGCTGGCCGGCGGCGGCGGCGAGGCGGCGCGTCTCGCCGTGATATGAGCGGATCGCTTCCGACACTTCGGCCAGGTAACGAGTCCGCGCAGCCGGCACGATCGAGTGGCCCCGCGTCGACACCCTCCCGGCCTGGCGCGCAAGGACGCCCGGAGATACCTTCAGGCCGTCGGCCGCAAGCTGGTCGCGAAGGTGCTGGTAGAGCGCGGTGACGCCGTCGTCGGCAAAGCGGGAGGCGACCGTGGCGAACACGGGCAACTCCTCAAGGGGGACGCCTTTGTGCTCGCCGCTTCGCGCGAGGTGGCGCCGCACGTCGCGCAGCGCGTCGGCTCCCCCTCTGCGCTCGAACTTGTTGATCGTGACTGCCCTGGCGAAGTCGAGCATGTCGATCTTCTCCAGCTGCGACGGGGATCCGAACTCCGGCGTCATGACATAGAGGGGGAAGTCGACGTGGGAGACGACCTCCGCGTCGCCCTGGCCGATGCCCGGGGTCTCTACGATAACCAGGTCGAACCCGCCGGCTCGGCAGATGGCGATCGCATCGTCGACGCAGCCCGGAAGTTCGGACGCCGAGCCACGGGTCGCGAAGGATCGGAAGTACACGCCGCCGTGGCCTTGGCGGGCGACGTCTATCGAGTTCATGCGGATCCGGTCGCCGAGCAGGGCTCCTCCGCCCCGGCGTCTGGTGGGGTCGACGGCTAGCACAGCTATGCGAATTTTTCCTTCCTGGTCGATCCGGAAGCGCCCGACGAGCTCGTCTGTGAGCGACGACTTACCGGACCCTCCTGTCCCGGTGATCCCGAGCACAGGCGCGGGGTTCGACGCCGCCAGGCGAGCTATGTGTGCACGGCTGTCCTCGTCGAGCGTCGAGTTCTCAGCAGCGGAGATGGCCCTCGCAACGCTTCGATGGTCACCCTCGCGGATCGCCTGCAAGTCCGCGGGGTCGAAGCGCGACGGCGGCCGGTCGCAGTCTGATACCAGCAGGTTGATCATCGCATCCAAGCCGAGGGATTGCCCGTCGTGGGGCGAGAAGATCCGGGCGACCCCGTAGGAGTGCAGCTCTTCGATCTCCGAGGCGACGATCGTCCCGCCGCCGCCGCCGTAGACGCGGATATCAGGGCGCCCCTCCGCACGGAGGCGATCCAGGAGATAGCTGAAGTACTCCACGTGGCCACCCTGGTAGGAGCTCACTGCGACCCCATGGACGTCTTCTTGGACAGCAGCGGTGACAACCTCGTCGACAGATCGGTTGTGTCCGAGGTGGATGACCTCGCAACCTTGCGCCACCAAAAGTCGGCGCATGATGTTGATTGCAGCGTCGTGGCCGTCGAAGAGGCTGGCCGCTGTAACGAAACGTACCGGGTTGACCGGGCGATGAAGTTCGCTCACGGTGCAATTTTAGTTGGAAGTCTTACTAACTGCTATTCGAAATTCCGTCTGTCAGTACTCGAGGAGCCGCCCTGCGGCAGCGGCGATCGTCGTGACCTGCGGGAGGATCGCGCTCTCGAGTTCCGGTTCGTACGCGACGTGGGCGTCCGCGGCTCCGACGCGCATCACCGGTGCGTCGAGGTCTGCGAAGCAGTTTTCGCCTATCCACGCGGCGACCTCACCGCCGAACCCTCCGGTCAGGATGTCCTCGTGGACCACCATCACCCGGCCGCTTCTTGATACCGATTCAGCGACAAGCTCTTTGTCCCAAGGCAGGATGCTGCGAAGGTCGATCACTCTCGCCGTCGCCCCGCCGAGCGTTGCGACCGCCTGAATCGACTTCTCCACCGTCGCACCCCAGGTCACGATCGTCATGTCGTCACCCTCCTTAGCAACGCGACCCTTCGCGAAGCCGATCCGGTATTCGGGCGGCGGGAACGCGGTCTTGGTGTAGGACTGGCGTAAAAGGTGCTTGTGTTCGAGGAATAGCACGGGATCTTCGGCTAGGAGCGCAGTCCGCAGCAGCCCGACAGCGTCGCTTGCACGCGAGGGCATGACTACCGTCAAACCGGGTACGTGCGCGAATATCGACTCGCCGGACTGCGAGTGCCATATCGCGCCGCCCGAAAGGTATCCGCCGATGGGGGCCCTGATCACCAGCGGACACGTGAAGGCCCCATTCGAACGCCACCGTATGGTCGCAGCTTCGGTCTTGATCTGCTGCATAGCGGTCCAGATGTAGTCGAAGAACTGCACCTCTGCGACCGGCCGCAGACCCCGGATAGCCTGGCCGACGGCGCGACCGACGATGTCAGCCTCGGCAAGCGGAGTGTTGTAGCAGCGTGCGAGGCCGAACTCTCTCTGCAAGCCGAACGTCGTTCCGAAGACCCCGCCTTTGCCTTCCACCCGGGCGAGGATCTGCTCCCTTGCGTCAGCTACATCCTCCCCGAAGACCCTGATCCTCTCGTCCGCGGCCATGGCCTCGCGAAGAGTCAGGCGGATAGCTTCCCCGAGCGCCACCGTCTCCTGCCCGGGGCGGCTTTCCGGTTCCTCGGTCGACTCGACTTCACAGACGGCGACGACGTGCGTCCTGACAGTCCCAGGATCGGGCCGCTCGGCGGCCAACGCCCGGCGGGCCGCGTCCGCGACGAGGTCGCGGGCCTCTGTGCGCATCGCCTCGAGCTGCGACTCGTCGGTTTCGCCGCGCCGCAGGATTGCGTCTCGCATCCTGATCAGCGGGTCTCTTTCCGCCTCGGTGGCGAGCTCCTCGGCCGATCGGTATTTGCTCTGGGTGTCCGCGGAGGAGTGCGAGTAGGGCCTGGTGACAGACGCGTGCAGCAACGCCGGTCCGACCCCGGCGCGAACTTGCTCCACCACCTCCTGGGCAACGCGACGCACTTCCAGGTAGTCGGTGCCATCCACCGTCCGCACGTTGAGACCGCGGAATCCGACGACGAGCTCCGAGATCGGGGCGGGAGCCTGGTCCGAAGACGGCACCGAGATGGCGTACCCGTTGTCCGCTACGACGAATAGGACGGGCAGGTGAAGCGTGCATGCGGAGCTCAGGCTCTCCCAGAACTCCCCTTCGGAGGTCGCTCCCTCGCCGAGCGACACGTAAGTGACCTCGTCTCCTTGCGCCTCGCAGCCTGGCAGCCCGGGGAGCCGGGTGATGTACCGTCCAGCTTCGGCGCACCCGACCGCCGGAAGGCACTGGCTCGCAGTGGCCGACGACTGGGTGACGATGTTGAGCGCCTTGTTACCCCAGTGGCACGGCATCTGGCGTCCACCAGACGCTGGGTCCTCGGCAGATCCCACAGCCTGCAGGAGCATCTCGTACGGGCTCACCCCGAGGGCCAGGACGAGCGCCCGGTCGCGGTAGTACGGGAAGAACCAGTCGTAGGCGGGGCGGAGATACCGTGCCAAGCCGAGCGCCAACGCCTCGTGGCCGGCCCCGGAGATCTGGAAGAACACCCTGCTCTGCTTTTGAAGGGAGATCTCCCTGTCGTCTAGGAACCGCGAGATCAGCGCAAGCCGGAAATCCTCCAAAAGCTCCGACCCGGGGACGTCTGTTGAGTCCGACATGCGCACCTAAAGTTCCTGTAGAGGTTTAGAGTCAGCGGGGCTGAGTGACCATCATCAGCAGGGCCCCCAGAAACAATAGGTCGCTCGTGGCCCCCGCCCATGCCAGTCGCGTTGCGTGCATGCGCAACTCGTCGGCGGGAGTCGTGTTCGAGCGGAGCCGGGCCTCAGTGGGCCGGATCACAGCGAAGAGCAAGGTCCCAGCGACAAGCCATACCGCCATGCCGGCGATCGCCCAAAGCTGGCCGTACTCGGACCCGCCTGGGCGAACCGACATAGCCGCTATCCCGAAGACCGGCGCGATGACCACCCCGAGCGACGCGGACGTGCGCCCGGACAGGTAGCGCCTCAGTTCGTCGAGGTTGCCTCCCCTCGCAATCAACCCGTAAGCCCCGCTCAGCGCAACCGACCCGAAGCCGATGATGGCGAACGTGACGTGGATGCCGATGAGGACGTCGTAGATCGCCGGGTGGCCTGTCGAAGTCAGGAAGCCGGACCGCCTGAAGGCGCAGCCCCTGAAGGCGCAGCCCCTGAAGGCGCAGCCTCTGGAGTCGCAGGATCCGACTCGCCTCGCGCCGCCAAGCCGAGTGACTCCAAGGCGAGGTCGCGAAGCCGCCGGTAGTCGACCTTGCCACTCGGGGATCGCCCGACGCTGTCCACCACCACGAGGCGCCGCGGTGCCTTGTAGCCGGCGAGCGTCCGCCGGGACCACTCGGCGAGATCGGCGAGCGCAGGGGCCTCCGGCCCGGCCGGCTCGACGACAGCTACGACCATCTCCCCGAAGCGGTCGTCGGGTACACCGACGACGACAGCGTCGGCAACGCCCCGGTGGGTCACGAGCGCCTGCTCGACCTCCTCGGGGAAGATCTTCTCGCCCCCGCTGTTTATGCACACCGAGCCTCGCCCGAGCAACTGCAGCGAACCGTCGGCTGCCACCGTTGCGTAGTCGCCCGGAACGCTCCAGCGTTCCCCGTCGATGATCCTGAACGTCGCCGCGGTCTTCGTCTCGTCCTTGTAGTAGCCGATCGGGCCCCTTCCACGGAGGGCCACCATGCCCCTCTCCCCCGAACCTGGCTCGACGAACCGGCCGTCGTCGCTGATCACGACTGTGTCGGCGCCTAGAGAGAAGCCGGCGGTGCCGGACACCCTCGACGAGGTGGAAGTCGAGCGCGCTATGCCGATCGCCTCAGAGGAGCCGAGCGTGTCGACCAGCACCAGGCGTGGATTGTGGCGGAGCAAACCTTGCTTGGTCTCGGCCGACCAGATCACGCCGGAACTCACGATCAGCCAAAGCGACGATATATCCCAGCGGGCCGGTTCGGCGTCGAGCGCCGCCAGGATTGGCTTTGCGAACGCGTCGCCGACGATAGACATCTCGGTCACCCGCTCGGCAGCGATCAGGTCCAGCAGCGCGACCGGATCGAAGTGCCGCCCTTCGGGCATCAGGATCGAACCTGCACACGCCATGACCGACATGGCTGTGAAAAGTCCGGTCCCGTGCATGAGCGGAGGCCCAGGAACGAGCCGTCCCGGTGGATGTCGCAGGGGACCTCGGAGCGTCGCCCGGACGTCGTCGAGCGTGCCGTCCTTCGGGTAGCGAACCCCGCCGGTTCGGTTCAGGACGTCGAAAAGGTCGTCCTGGCGCCACATCACCCCCTTCGGCATTCCGGTCGTGCCGCCCGTGTAGATGAAGAGGAGATCGTCGCCGCTCCTCGAGGGCTCCCACCCGGACGAGCCGCCTGACATCGCAGCATCCTCGTACGGCGTCGCCCAGGGCGGGCAGTCGAACCCTTCCTCTGCGACCCACAGCCACAGGCGCACCGCCCGAAGTTTGTCTTTGATCGCCTCCACCCGCAGAGCGAACGATGCGTGGAAGACGACCGCCTCCGCGTCGCAGTTGTCCCAGAGGTAAAGAAGTTCCGACTCGCTGTAGCGGTAATTGGTGTTGACAGGCACAAGGCTCGCCTTGAAACACGCGTACACCACCTCGATGTACTCGGGGCAGTTGTAGAGATACTGGGCCACCTTCGCCCCTGACTTCAGCCCGGATGTCCGGAGTGAGCTTGCGGCGTTCGCCGCCCGCAAGTCGAGCTCACTCCACGACATCCTCCGGGGGCCCTGCATAACGGCGAGACGGTCAGGGAAGGTGTCGGCGACGACGTCCCAGACGTCCGCGAAGTTCCAGTTACTTACCGGGGAAGTCATGCGCGATGTCGCACGTCGCTGACCGCCCAGCGTGACGGTTCTCCCACACGCTCCACCAGGATGCCCTGGTTGCGCAGATAGTTGAGGTGCGCGAGCGTCTCGCCGGTCGCGGCACGGCGCATCCACCCTCGAATCTGCTCCCACGGCCGGCTCCACGTCATAGCGCTGGCGATCTCCCAGGTGGTGTCCTTGCCCGATTGGATCGCATCGACCACCTCGTCGAAGCGCTCGCTGTGGTGCTTCTTCAACTCCGAGACCCGTCCCTGCAGGTCGACGAAGCGATGCTCGTGGGCAGGAAGAACCTCGTCGGTGTCGAACGCTGCGACCTTGTCGAGCGACATCAGGAAGTCCCCGAGGGGATCAGCTCCGGCCTGGGGATGAAATGAGATGTTCGGCGTTATCCGCGGAAGGACATGATCACCGGACAGCATCAGCCGGTTCGACGCCTCGTAAAGGCAGATATGGCCCGGCGAATGGCCCGGAGTCCAGATCACCGTAAGATCCCAGCCTGGGATGCCTGCCTTGTCGCCGTCGTCGACCATGACGTCGGGGGGCACCGCCCAAACCCAGGAGCGGATCGGCATCGACGCGTCGCGAAGCTCCGCTATCTCGTCTTCGGGTGCCCCGTCCCGGCGAAGCATCACAGCGATCCTCTCCAAGAGATCGGACGGCTCGTCGTAGCGGTCTTCGATCAGCGCCGCATCGGCCGGGTGAAGCGCAACCCAGGCGCCTGACGCCTCACGGACACGTCCCGCAAGTCCGTAGTGGTCGGGGTGGATGTGGGTGACCACGACACCACGCACATCGGATATCGCGAAGCCGGCCGTCTCGACGCCGGCGACGAGCGTCTCGTATGCCTCGTCGGTGTTCCAACCAGCGTCGACCAGGTACGCACCATCAGGCGTCTCGAAGAGGTAGACGAGGACGTAGCGCAGCGGGTTGTTCGGGATCGGGACCGGTACGCTCCACAGCCCCGGACGGACCACCTCCACAGGTGGGAGCGGCGGCAAACCTGTATCGGAATCACCCGATCGGGACTCCCTTGCTTGGGGATCACTCATCGTCAGCACTCATCGGCAGGCACGTATCTGTATCGACCATCACAAGCCAGCTTGCCACGTAGCGCTGCGTCGGCGCCTCCCCGCCTCCCCCTCCCCGCCTCGCCCTCACTGTCGCCCTCGCTCGCTCGAGGTGCTGGCAGCCTGCACCGTCTCTTGCGTAGATTGCCTGGATGGCCGCAGTGCAGATACGCCAGATGAGGAGCCTCCCCGGCCGGCGGACCTTCGTCGACGTGCCCTTTCGCGTTCACGGGGGAAACCCGGCATGGGTCCCGCCGCTTCGTATCAGTGTCTACGACAGGCTCTCCCCGAAGCATCCGGCCACGGATCATCAAAAGACGGCGCTATGGGTAGCCTTCCGCAACGGGCGACCCGTCGGTCGCGTCGCCGCGTGCATCGACAGCCAGTTCAATAGCTACCACTCCTGCAACTGGGCCTGGGTCGGATTCTACGATTGCTTCGACGACGCCGAGGCATCCGGCGCACTCTTCGACGCTGCGCGTACATGGGCCCGTCTCGGCGGTGCCGACACTGTCATAGGCCCAGCCAACTTCACAACTAACGATGAGCTCGGACTGCTCGTCGACGGATTCGAAGACCCCGCCGCTCTGCTGACACTTGAGAACCCTCCGTACTACGAGCGTCTTTGGACCAGCTACGGATGGGAGCAGTCGATGGACCTGTGGGCGTGGCGCTTCGAGCGGTCCGCCACGACTCTCTCCGAACGCCAGCAGAGAACCCTCGCGCGCATCGAAAAGCGTGCCGGCGTTCGAGCCAGAAGCATCGACATGTCGGACTTCGACGCCGAAGTGAGCCGCTTCTTCGAGATCTACAACGCCGCGTGGCAGAACAACTGGGCGTTCGCGCCGATGCCGGAACCCGAGGTCCGCCACTTGGCGCGACAATTAAAGACAGTGATCCGACCAGAGTGGGCGTTCGGCCTGGAGACCCTCGACGGCACGGTCGTCGCAGTTTGCCTCGCCGTCCCCGACCTGAACCAGGTGATGCGCAAGGTCCGAAGCGGAAGGCTGTTCCCGCTCGGTTGGTACCCGCTGCTACGAGAATCCAAGACGGTCACCCGGGCAAGGGTCTGGGCACTCGGGGTCCGTCCGGACTACCAGCATCTTGCCCTCGGCCCCCTGCTCTATCGGGAGATCGTCGAGCGGCTCATGGCCGACCCGCACATCGAGACTGCGGAAGCGTCGTGGACGCTCGCAAGCAATCACCAGATCAACGATCAGCTGGCAGCGATGGGCGCCCACCGCTCGAAGGTGTGGCGCCTCTACCAGCTGCGACTATGACCAGGCTATGACCAGGCTTTCGGTGCGTCGCTTGGGCCCGCGACCTCGTCGCGTGCCCGCTCGAATGCACTAAGGGCTTCGGTGATGTCTGCTTCGGTGTGGGTCGCCATGACAGACGTGCGCAGGAGCGCCTTGGGGACTGCGGGGGGTATCGCGCAGTTCGTGTAAACCCCGTGAGACAGAAGTGCGTTCCACAAGAGTCCGGCTTGCCAGACGTCGCCCACCCAAACCGGCACGATCGCGCTCCCAGAGGAGTCGCCGACGTCGAAACCAAGGTCGGCGAGGCCGCTTCGAAGCTGCCCGGCTCTCGCCAGCACCGATTCGCGACGCCAGTCCTCGTCGCGGGCAATTCTCCCCGCCTCGAGGGCAGCAGCTAGCGCAGCGGGGACCCCCGAAGCTGTGAACATGAGCGGCCTGCAGGTGATCGTCAGGTAGTCGATTACCTCGCGCGGCCCCGCCACGAAACCTCCGCAGCTGGCAAGCGACTTCGAGAAAGTCCCTACGACCAGATCGGCTTCAACTCCCGCAGCGGCCGCCGTGCCTGCACCGCTCGGCCCTACCACGCCCAAGGCGTGAGCCTCGTCCACGAGGAGCCGGGCACCGAAGCTGCGACATATCGAAGCTATCTCCGCCAAAGGAGCCGAGTCGCCCTCCATCGAGTAGATACCGTCTACAGCCACCATCACACCGCCCGACGCCGGCTGCTCCCGCCAGCTGCGCAGGGCACGGCGCAAACTGTTCGGCCTGTTGTGGCGGAACGCTCGAAGCGTTCCAGTGGAGTACCGGGCCCCGTCGACGAGGCTGGCGTGGGCGGCCGAATCGACCACGACAGCGTCGTCGGGGCCGATCATCGAGCCAAGCAAGCCGAGGTTCGCCACATACCCGGTCGTGTAGACGAGAGCCGCCTCTGTACCCATCCAGTCGGCGATCAGCTCTTCGAGCTCGGTGTGCATCGGCAGCGTCCCGTTGAGCAGGCGGCTCCCCGTAACCCCGGTCCCGTACCGGTCGACGGCGTCACGGGCCGCCCGGCGCACCCTCGGATCCGCGGTAAGTCCGAGATAGTTGTTGGAGCCGAGCATCACGACCTGTCGACCCTCGAATACAGAGCGCGGCCCTACCTCACCTTCGACCGCACGGTAGAAAGGCAGAAGCCCCATCGACTGCGCTCCGCGCCATTCTTCGAGCCGGGGGTCGGCAGCCTTCGCGAAAACGTCGGCCTCCGGCTTGACGGTGCCGTCGCTCTCCTGCCCCGCCGCATCGTAATCCACTATCGGGAGCGCTCCATTCGCCAACAGTTCAACCAGCGGTCGTTATACGAGCCGACATTGTAACGAAGTCACGGGCCCAGGCAGCCTCGAAGAAGGTCGCGGGACCTTGCACTGTAGAAGCCACGAGCTTAGATCCGTTAGCCGGGGACGCCAGGCCGCCCGGCGGGGGGTTGTATGTCGCGAGGACGGTCCAGTTCGGGTTGATGTCGAGCTGCATCCCTCGAATCGCCCCGGCAGCGACGAGAAGCTGCGCCAACTGCAACGGCGCGAGAGAAGGGCCCGTGACATATACGAGCGCTCCGTCCGCAGTTATGCCGAGGCCGGAGCGCCACTGGTTCTCGATTCCGGCGCCCACGCAGGTGTCGACGCCGCAGGTCGCACCCCAGTCAAGCCAGTACGGGGTGGACGCCAAGGCAGTCGGTTGGCCGTTTGCGACCAGCGGAACCAGGTTCTGGCGGACAGCAACGACGTTTGATGTCATCGAAACGTCGGATCCCCATGCCCCGATGTTGACCGACCCGTCGGAGTAGATGACCAGCGATGCGGCACCGGTGACGAGCGGGTCGATGACCTTTCCCTCCGTGTAGTAGCCGCCGTGAGCTACCGACATCATGAACCCACCGTTGAACGCCGCGACGAGCGAGGTTGCCTGCGCCGGCAGGACAGGCGCCGTGAAAATGTACGGGCCGCCGCCGGGGCTGAGCGACCCGGAATACAGGCGAGCGGAAAGTAGTCGAGTGTCCATCCACGCTACCCCGGCGGCGGTGCTGCCCCCGGGTGGGACGAGGTTCGTCTCGTATATAGCGGGGCTGCCTCCAACCGTTCGCCCCGCCGGAGTCCATACCCCCTGGCCCTGCACGCCGGGTCCGCCTATCGGGGTGAGCGACGCCGGAGCGGGAAGCGGCGTGATAGCCGGAACCGGGGCTGTCGTGGACGTAGTCGAGCTGGACGACGTCGAGGTTGGGTCGGCGTGGGACGCCGTAGGCGATGTCGACGCTTGCGACGTACCGGCTGACTGCGGCGACCCTGCTGCCGACGCGGATTTCGCGCCCCCGGATGCCCCTCCGCACGAGGTCGCCGTCAGAGCACATGCGCATACCAGAGCCAACAAGGACGCCCGTTTGGAGCGAGTGTTTCGAAGCACCGCTCGACGATAGGCGCCGAAACCTCGCATTGGGCAGCACCCGCCCCACACCCCCGGCCTTGCAGCACGCTCACCCCGCCTTCCGTGCGTCGGTGGGCCTAGGATCGGCACATGTTCGATCTCCTTGTGAAAAACGGCCTGGTCGTGGACGGGACCGGTGCGCAAGCGACGCACGCTGACATTGCGGTGTCCGAAGGACGCGTCGCAGAGATAGCAGCACCTGGCTCGATCGTGGGGTCTGCCGGCACGGTGATAGACGCCACTGACCTCGCTGTCTGCCCTGGCTTTGTCGACATCCACACCCACTACGACGCGCAAGCCTTCTGGGATCCGACCCTCAGCCCGTCGCCCCTGCACGGAGTGACGACGGTCGTCGGAGGAAACTGCGGTTTCAGCATCGCACCGCTCACGGGGGACGCCGACGACGCCGACTACCTGATGCGGATGCTGGCGAGAGTCGAGGGAATGCCTCTCGAATCCCTTCAGCAGGGACTGAGTTGGGACTGGAGGTCCACGGAGGACTTCTTCGATCGTCTCGACTCGACGCTCGGCCCGAATGCCGCTTTCATGGTCGGCCACTCCGCTCTGCGCCGGGCGGTAATGCACGACGCTGCCGTCGGCTCGCAAGCGTCCCCTGACCAGCTTGACGCCATGAAAGGCCTCCTACGCAATGGTCTCGCCGCTGGAGCGATAGGTTTCTCGTCGACGTGGTCGCGGACCCACAACGACCACAACGGCGATCCGGTACCGTCGCGCCACGCCACCTCGGACGAGCTTGTCGAGCTGTGCTCGGTTGTCGGCGAGTTCCCGGGGACGACCCTCGAGTTCATCCCCGCACCTCCCCCCTTCGAGGAGAGCAACTTCGAGCTGATGGCGGCTATGAGCAGGGCAGCAAACCGTCCGATCAACTGGAATGTCCTCGCCGTCTACTCTCGGAACGCGCAAGTCGTCGAACGCCAGCTGGCAGGAAGCGACCTGGCGCGAAGCCTCGGAGGTCGTGTGGTCGCGCTCACCCTGCCTGACAGTCAACGCAACCGCCTCAACTTCAAGAGCGGCTTCATCCTCGACATCCTTCCGGGCTGGGACAAGCTGATGGCGCTCCCCGACACCGAGAAACTCACGCTGCTCGCCGACCCAATCGGGCGGCGGCGCATGGACGAGTTGGCTCAAAGCCAGGAGGGGCCGCTGCGCTCGATCGCCAACTGGGGCCAGTACCTGATCGTGGAGACCTTCGACGCTAAGAGCCGGCCTTTCATCGGCAGGCCGGTAGCCGACCTAGCCGCCGAAGTGGGCAAATCGGCTTGGGACGCTCTCGCCGACATGGTCTTAGCCGACGAGCTGAAGACGGTCATCGTTAACCAGGATCGGGGCCAAGACGTAGAGTCGTGGCGGCGGCGCGTCGACGTGTGGCGGGACCACCGGGCGGTCGTCGGCGCATCGGACGCGGGTGCCCACCTCGACATGATCGACACCTTCAACTACACGACCACGGTGCTCGCGAAAGCCGTTCGCGAGCACGGGCTGCTCAGCCTCGAAGAGGCTGTGTCGCACCTCACGGGCGGCCCTGCAGGGCTGTACGGTCTGAAGGGACGGGGCGTGATATCCGAGGGAGCATGGTCCGACCTGGTCGTCTTCGACCCTGAGCGGATAGGACCGTCGCCTGTGTCCACCCGCTACGACCTCCCCGGCGGCGCGGGACGCGTCTTCGGCGGCTCGGTCGGGATCCACGAGGTGGTCGTGGCAGGCGAGGTGATCGTAAAGGACGGGGAGTTCAGCGACGCGCGGCCGGGGAGGATCCTGCGGTCGGGCCGCGACACCGCTACAGTCCCCGTCCGGCCGCTGACGGGGTCCGAGAACGCCGCTTGACGCTAGAGAGCTAAAGTACCGTCGGCGATCCTGAAACCGGCGTTTCCGGCTATTCCCTCCTCGAGCACTGCGTCGATCATCTGTTCCGACGTTGACCTCGCCCAACCCCTTCGTGCATCGGAGTCCAAGACCGACGCCAGGACATGGGACGGACCGCTGCGATCGAATACGACTGTCGCCGCTTCGACCCGGACTTCCCCGGCGAAGTCGCCTTGAAGCTCGGGCATCTCCAGAGTCACCACCCGATCCTGAACGTCTAAATACTCGAACGCCGAAACCGGGCGGTCGCTGTAGATGCCGATGTTGTGCTTGGTAGCGATGCCCCCGTTGCCGTGGATTAGACCGTACCCGCCACCGCGGACCTGAGAGACCATCGCCGCTATCGAATGTCCAACCGAGTTGCCGACCGGTGCGCCGGCGAAACCCAGGCCC
>JAKBBS010000075.1 GCA_021808425.1 Actinomycetes bacterium | reverse complement strand
AAGCCCGGCGCGGTCCGCAATGGCGACACCGGTGACACAGCCTGCAGCCATTACGACCGTCTCGAAGAGGACCTGGACCTCATGGCGCAACTCGGGCTTCGCTCGTACAGGTTCTCCGTTTCGTGGCCGAGGATCCAGCCAGACGGAGCGGGCCCCGTAAATCCAGCCGGGCTGGACTTCTACCGTCGGCTGGTGGACGGTCTCGCGGAGCGGGGCATAGCCGCGGTGGCGACCCTCTACCACTGGGATCTCCCCCAGCCGCTCGAGGACGCCGGTGGTTGGACCGCCCGCGACACCGCTGTGCGCTTCGCCGACTACGCAGCGGTGGTAGGCGAAGCGCTTAGTGGGAGGGTGGATCGCTGGATCACGCTCAACGAACCGTGGTGCTCGGCTTGGCTCGGCTACGGCCGAGGCTTGCACGCACCGGGCAGAAGAGATGTGAGCGCGGCGCTTTCAAGCACGCATCACCTGCTCCTCGGCCACGGCCTAGCGGTTGCGGCGCTTCGGGCCAACGATGCCGCCCCGATTGGCATCACCCTCAACCTCACGACGGCGATAGCCGCAAGCGATCATCCCGACGACATCGCAGCGGCGCGGAGGGTCGACGGTCAATCGAACAGGTTGTATCTCGACGCGGTTCTCCGAGGGTCTTACCCCGCCGACATGGTGGAGCACTACAGTCCCTTCGGGGCTTTTGAAGTCGCCCTGGACGGAGACGCTGAAGTCATTTCGACGCCCATCGACTTCCTCGGCGTCAACTTCTACACTTCGATGGTAGTTGCCGACCAAGGACGCCTCGATGCAGCCAGGCAGCAGGGCTTCGACATCGGACGCATCGAGAGCGACCCAGTCCTCGACGACCTTCGAGCCCCGCACGTGAGACGTCCCAACCTCAAGCGCACGGCGATGGGTTGGGAGGAAGACCCGGCGGCCTTTGCAGGCATGCTGGTGCGCCTTCACGAGGAATATCAGGCCCCGCCGATCTACGTCACAGAGAACGGTGCTGCTTGCGACGACTATGTCGACCCTGACGGCGCGATCCTAGACGGGGCGAGGATCTCCTATCTGCGAAGCCACCTCACAGCGTTGCGCGAAGCCATCGGCAAAGGCGTCGACGTCCGCGGCTACTTCGCGTGGAGCCTCATGGACAACTTCGAATGGTCGTTCGGCTACTCGAGGCGTTTCGGCCTCGTCTGGGTCGACTATCCGAGCGGCCTGAGGATCCCGAAGGCGAGCTTCTCGTGGTACCGCTCCGTGATAGAGAGCAACGGCGCCAGCATCGTCAACTGAGAAAGACGGGAGCACGGCCGTCTCGCACAACAGGTCCGTGGTCAGGCTCCGCAGACTTTCGCGGGGAACGTCACCGAGCTCGCAATTGAGATGACCGTCGAGATCTGAGAAAGGCTCGTCAGGTTTGCCTGGATGCCGAGCGCGTGGGCCTTGTCGATCGCTAGGTCGATGACAGCAAGGTACGGCTCGGTCAAGGCCTGCCCCTGGGGCGCAACGGAGGTTGTCGTAGTGGAGCCACGGGTGTATGCCAAGAGGTCCCCCGTGACGCCGCATACCAGAAGCTGCTGGGACGACAGCGGCTGGAAACCCGCCGGCAACGGCGGAAGGGCCGACACGGACGCACCAGTCGAGAACGAGACTGTCTCTGTGCCTGAGGCGCTGCGAAGGACTGCACCACCCGACGATGTGGCCGTCGCTGACCAAGTCGTGGGATACAAGGTCGAGAAGCTGCCGCTGGTTGACGCAAAAGGATAGAACGTTCCTGGTGCGGTCAGCTGCTGATTGGCGCTGATCCAACCGGTGACAGACACTCCTTTGACGTTCAGCCACCCGCCGGACGCCGGGTTGTAGGAGTTGACGGTAACCTCTGCTCCCCTCACGAGGGTGCCGAGAACTTTTGCCGACGTCGACGGGCCGGCGCGCATGTCGATCCCGAGTGGGTAGACAACCGTCCGGGTCCCGTTCGACGGCGGTGTGGTGGTGGTCGTGGCGCCTGGGACCACGGTCGTGGTCGTCGTCGTCGTCGTAACTGTGACCGTTGTCGACGGCGCTGGCAGAGCGGACGTGGTTGTCGCAACAGGTGGCAGGACTGACTTGGCTGAGGATCCACACCCAGCAGCGAGGGCCGCTGCGACGATTCCCACGGCTCCAAGTTTGACCCCAGATAGCCTGTGAGACGCCGCCACGCCTCAAGGTTACTCCCCGACACCGCGGCGGGCGATGGCGCGCCGAGAGACCGCCCTGACCTATAGTTGAGCCGGCAGAGCCGAAGGGAGGGATATCGGGATGCGAGCGCTGAGGCTTCTTGACTGGAAGTCGGATCCGGTCGTCGTCGAGGTGGACGAGCCGACGCCAGGTCCCGGAGAAGTCGTGGTGCGGGTGGGAGCAGCCGGCGCGTGCCATTCGGATCTGCATCTGATGCACGATTTCGAGCCTGGTATGGCACCGTGGGCACCTCCATTCACGCTCGGCCACGAGAATGCCGGCTGGGTCCACGCCCTTGGGGAGGGCGTCAAGGCCTTCGAGATCGGACAGCCTGTAGCAGTACACGGGGGGTGGGGCTGCGGAGGCTGCGACCCCTGCCGGTCGGGCAACGAGCCGTACTGTGAGAACCCGACCGTGACGCAGGCACCGGGTGGCGGCGCCGGGCTCGGGCTCGACGGGGGAATGGCGGAACTTATGCTCGTTCCATCGGGTCGCCACCTTGTCGCCCTCCCCGAGGGCCTAGATCCCGTCGCAGCGGCTCCGCTCACAGACGCCGGCCTGACCCCCTACCACGCCATCCGAAGGTCACAGCACAAGTTGACCGAAGGGTCCACGGCGGTCCTTATAGGTGTCGGCGGTCTCGGTCATCTCGGGGTTCAAATCCTGAAAGCTACGACACCTGCGAAGATAGTGGCGATCGACAGCCGGCCAGAAGCCCTTGCGCTTGCCGTCGCCGGAGGTGCCGACCTTGCCCTGCCGCCTTCGGTCGAACTCGCGTCCGAGATCCGAACCTTTACCGGCGGCAGAGGCGCGGATGTTGTCGTCGACTTCGTAGGTTCAGACGCCACGCTCGCCTTGGGGATCGCCGTAGCCCGCATGCGCGGCGACTTGACCGTCGTGGGTATAGCGGGAGCTTCCTTCAACTGGAGCTTTTTCAGCGTGCCGTACGAGGTTTCGCTGCAAACCACTTTCTGGGGCTCACTTCCCGAGCTCAAAGAAGTGCTCGACCTCGGGGCGCGAGGGATCATCAAGGCCACCACCACAACTTTTTCTCTGGCGGATGCTCCAATTGCGTATCGGCATCTGGCTGCCGGAGAGATCGAGGGGCGAGCCGTCATAGTGCCGAACGCCCTGTGAAAGGGTCGTGGCAAGCCCGATTCGGCTTCGTGGCTGCTTTGCTGTCCGTTCTTTTGGGGGCGTGCGGTAACTCCACGACGGCTGCATCATCGACATCGAGCGTCGGCGCAACCGCTTCTTCGACGGCCGTGATGACACTGCCGAGCACGACACCGCCAAGAACGGAGACCAAGAACACGACTCCTGGAGGCGACCTGACCTTGGATCGGCTCGCGTCGCTGACCAACTACACCTTTACTTCGATGTCGGGTAACGCCGGCTACACGTTTACGATCACCGGCCAAGTGCACGATCCAACGAACTGGGAGGAGACGTCGAGTGCTCCTAAGGTGACGACATATGACGTTGGAGGCCGCGGATATGCGTTCGTGTTAGGACACGTCAACCCGGTCACATTCAAGACGCCGGAGGGCTACTCGCATCTCGACGGTGAGTACAGCGCTGCGCAATCGCTAGTTGGCTACACCCACGTCGCCGGCATCTCGATCACCGCCGGAGGGGCATGCTCGGTCGCCGGTGTGAGCGGCGTCACCTACCAGGTAAAGTCACCGTCGGCTGGCGCCTCGATCATCGTTGAGACTGCGACGGCATGTGTCGGGCAGTCCACAGGGGCGCTTCTGTCGTACACGGCGGGTGTGCCCAGCGGGTCCGGCGCATCGGCCATCCACCTAGCTGGCGCTAGCATCACCTTCACGGTTGAGGCAATCGGCAGCGTTGGCCCTATCGGCGTTCCCGGATGACGGCGGAACTCAGAAGCACCCTTTCTCATTTTGCGAGTGGTGTCACGATCGTCACGTCGCTTTGGGACGACGTACCTGTCGGGTTCACATGCCAGAGTTTTTTCTCGTTGTCTCTGGACCCGCCCTACGTCGCGATCGCTCCGGCGAAGACGTCGACCACCTGGCCGTTGATAGCAAAAGTGGGCACCTTTTGTGTCAATATCCTCTCACAGGCCCAAGAAGCCCAATGCCGTACCTTTTCCGTCACGGGAGCTGACAAGTTCGCTGGCGTGGACTGGGAAAGGTCGCCTGTCACCTCGTCACCCCTTCTCGCCGGATCGGTTGCCTGGGTGGACTGCAGGGTGGAGTTGGTGCATCCTGCCGGCGATCACGAGCTCGTTGTCGGCGCTGTAGTCGACCAACGAGTCGAAGGAGGCGAACCGCTGATCTTCTACCGGAGCCGCTTAGGCACCTTCACACTCGGCGACTAGGCCTTCCGAAGCGGCAATCGCGCTCAGGTAAAGCGTCTGGCGTCATCGGCGGCATACTTGGCAACCGCAGTGTCGATGGCTGCGGCCTGCCGGACAGCATCGACTACCTGGCTCAGCTGACGTGCCGGTATAGCGACGGTCATCTCCTCGGGGCTCATACCAGTTCGAGCGCGACTAAGCGCACAGCCGACACTCGCTGCGACTTCATTCTTATCTTTGGCGATCGCCACTATGTGGCACTGCGGTTTGCCTTCTATCCGAAGCGTAGGGACTGCGTCGCTGATAACCATCATCTGGCGGCCGTTGACCCGCAGCAGGATTACATCAGGCATGACCACGGCTTCGGCTAGGGGTCCGTACGTGATCGACTCGAATCGTTCAGATATGAAAGGGATTGCCCATACGGCTTGCTCGTCGACCCATCCTGATTCGAGGAGCGTACCGACGTCGTCGTTGCCCGCAATGTCGCCAAAAGTCGCGAGGCCGTGCGTGTACCTGCCGACCGAACAGTTCCCGTGGTCTTCGGATACTGTGCTGAAAGTCGACTTTGCCGCCTCTATCCAAAAAACACAACCCGCTGCAACCCGACCTTTGCGGCCGTCACTGGCCGCCTCCGACATCGGCTTTGCGAAGGCCTCCACTCCCGTTGGCGCTTCGCTGGAGAATGTGATTGCTACAGGCGGCACCGCCAGGTGCAAAGTGCTCGCCAAAGCGTCTCCGAGTATTCGCCAATCCTGGGTCGTCAAAGCTGTGACATCGTCCACGCTGCCATCGTTGCCTGTCAGCGGCCGGAGTTGCAAACCAGCGGAGCGTCGCAGGCCGACTACGATTGGGCCATGCCATACGAAGTTCGAGGCGTCGTGTCGATGGGACAAGGCGAGCGGGTGCGCCTGGAAACGATCTCGCTTCCCGACCCCGGTCCCGGGGAGGTCATCGTCGACGTGGCGGCCTGCGGGGTCTGCCACACCGACCTGCACTACCGGGAGGGCGGGATTAGCAACGACTTCCCGTTTCTGCTCGGCCATGAGGCTGCCGGGTTGGTTTCGGTGGTGGGCGAGGGGGTGACAAGTGTGGCCCCGGGGGATTTCGTGGTTCTCAACTGGCGAGCCGTGTGCGGTAGCTGCCGGGCGTGCCGTAAGGCGAAACCGCAGTACTGTTTCGCCACGCGCAACGCTTCGCAGAAGATGACTCTGACTGACGGCACGGCGCTGTCCCCGGCACTAGGGATCGGAGCGTTTGTCGAAAAGTCCCTGGTGGCAGAAGGCCAGTGCACCCCCGTATCTGCGGCGGCGGACCCCGCAGCGGTGGGGCTCCTCGGCTGTGGCGTGATGGCCGGGTTGGGTGCCTCGATGCTGACGGGGAATGTCTCGCGGGGTGATTCGGTCGCGGTGTTCGGCTGTGGAGGCGTCGGCGACGCTGCGATAGTCGGGGCGAAGCTCGCGGGCGCCGCGACGATCGTCGCCGTGGACGTCGATGACCGCAAGCTTGACTGGGCGAGAGGTTTCGGGGCGACGCACGTCGTCAACGCCTCCCGGGTCGATCCCGTGGAAGCTGTACGGGAAGCGACCGGAGGTTTCGGGGCGGACGTCTGCATCGAAGCTGTCGGTCATCCGGCGGCGCTCGAGCAGGCCTTCTTTGCAAGGGATTTTGCCGGGACGGTGGTCCAGGTGGGCGTGCCGACTCCCGAGATGCGTATGCCGGATCTTGCGATGATCGATTTCTTCGGTCGGGGGGGTGCCCTCAAACCGTCGTGGTACGGGGACTGCGTGCCGAGCCGTGACTTCCCGGCTCTGGTCGAGCTATACCTCCAGGGTAGGCTTCCTCTCGACGACTTTGTATCCGAGCGAATCGGGCTTGAAGAGGTAGAGGAAGCTTTCGAGAAGATGTCACGCGGAGAAGTGCTACGAAGCGTGGTTGTCATATGAAGATTCATGAGCTTGGCCACATAGTGCTCTATGTACGGAACCTAGACCGCTCACGACGCTTCTACAAAGACGTCCTCGGTTGGGACGAGATTCCTGGCGGTACTCCAGCCGGTTCTCCGGCTGCGGCATTCACTTCCGGACGTACTCACCACGAGCTGCTTCTCATAGAGGTGGGCGAGTCCGCTGCTTCGATACCGTCGGGGCGCCGGGTCGGGATGTACCACTTCGGGCTGAAGGTCGGCGAAAGCGACGACGAGCTTCGTGAGGCGCTCGGCGTGCTGAACGACGCGGGAGTGCAGGTTTTGGGAGCCAGCGACCACACAGTCACACATTCGCTTTACCTCGCAGACCCCGATGGCAACGAGGTGGAGCTCTACGTCGATGTCGTCGACCGTGACGTCTGGAGCGATCCCGGGGCGGTGCTCGCCCCGGTACGACCGCTTCGACTCTGACTACTCTGAGCTGAATCCGCGCTTTACGCTGCGGTTCGTGCCCCAAGGGACGCCGGAGAGGTGTAGGAGGCATCGTCGTGAATACGATGCGATGTCGTGGTTCGGGCGAGACCTGCTATCGCTACAGCACCGACCGCGAGGTGGATCGCGATCAGGCTGATCACCGCGGATACGGATGTCGCGAAAGCGATTGGAAGGGCGAGAGAAGCGACAAGCACAGCGGTAGCAATCGTCACCCACGTCCTGAGCGGGTTTGACACGCGGGTCTCCAAGACGGACATGACAACCCAACCGGCGACGGTGGCCGATGCTGCAACTCCCACTGTGGGCCCAAGAGCGACGGTGGACGCCGCGGCGTGCGCGAACTTGACGCCGAGGGTGACCCCGGCCACCTGAGTGGCGACCGCCCACGAGGCTGCCGCCGTTGCGACTGTTGCGGCGACTGCGACGTGACGATTGCGACGGACTGGTGACATGAGAACTCCTTGAGTGTGTTGGGCCGCTCGGATGCGGTGCTTACAAGCATCGTGTGCGGGGGCGTCGTCAAGCGTCGTCTGTCAGGAGGCTTAGCGGGTACTTCTCTCGGGGGAGCGAGTCGCGTGCGCCTACTGCTGGCGATGTAGCAGTCGCACCCGCCGGAGGAGTATGGTGTTGGCGGTCGGGGCGCCGTAGGCTGGGGCCGATGCTTACAGCGTTGAGTCGACTCGCAAGGTGGCGCTGGTCGGAGACGCTCGGCGTCAGTGTCGTATTCGCGTTGGTGATTGTCGGCTCGGTCGCGGAGGCATATCCGTCACACCGCTACGCGGGACTGGATCTGCGGTCGCACCCCTCCGTATTGGCGTTCGCTGTGCTGGCCGTCCCGGCAGTCAGCCTCCGCTGGCGGCTGTCGTATCCGCTCGGCGTATACGTAGCGACTGTCGCCGGGGTCGTCGCGTGGGCGCTGCTCGGTCAGGTATACGGTGCGGCCCTCGTGATGGTATTGGTAGCGATGTACACTCTCTCCGCTGCCCGACCCGGCCGGGCGGGGATGATAGTGGTCGGCGCAGCTGGTGCGATAAGCATTTGGATCGCAGGTGGACTCGCCGGGCCGTGGGGTTGGTGGGGAGGGCCACAGCTCGACATGTGGGCGGAGATGGCCGCTGCCGGGGCAGCGGGCGCATTCGTCTCTGCGCGCAGGCACTGGAAGGCGAGCGAAATCTTACGCGCTGAGCAAGTCGAAGCCTCCCGCCTCCAAGAGACTCGCCGCCTAGTCACCTCCGAGCGCTTGCGGATCGCTCGGGAACTCCACGACGTGGTTGCCCACTCGATGGCGATGATCAACGTGCAGGCAAGTGCGGCAGTCACGCTGGTAAACGCAGACCCACTCAGCGTGACTGAATCCCTCCAGGCGATACGGCGCGCGAGCAAGGATGGGTTGCGCGAACTTCGCTCTATACTTGAGGTTCTCCGCCAGGTCGACGAAGACCAACCTGCTGTTGCGCTTCCGGACGTGCAGGCCTTCGAGGCACTCGTGGACGCCGGCAAGTCGGCTGGGATGCAGTGCACCCTGACCTGGGATGCTGAGCTCACGGGCGTGGCCGTTGGTTCCGTTCTGGCAACCTACCGGATAGTGCAGGAGTCGCTGACAAATATAATCCGGCACGCAGCAGGATCTGTCGCCTCTGTCAGCGTGGTGCGCTGCGATACGCTCATCGTTGTGGACGTCGTCAATGACGGCTGTGGAAGTGCGGAGCCGTTTGTGGACGGGACGGCGAGTGGATTGAACGGGATGCGCGAGCGGGCCCGGGCCATAGGAGGAACTGTGACGGTGGGTCCGATCCAAGGTGGAGGATTCCGAGTCCATGCCGAGCTTCCGGTATCGTCGACAACGGCTACGGAGGAATCGATGCCCGACGCGTCGCCCGATCTTGTGGTGAACAACGCTGGCATAGACTCCTATGCGGAACGGCTCGGGTTGTGATCCGAGTGGTCCTTGCGGACGACCAGGCGCTCGTACGGGCAGGCTTTCGCGTGCTCTTGAACGCTGCCGACGATATTGAGGTCGTCGGCGAAGCCGGCGACGGCCAGACGGCGATCGACCTGGCCCGGGCAAACGCCGCGGACGTCGTGCTTATGGACATCAGGATGCCGGTGGTGGACGGGATCGAAGCCACCAGGCGGATAGGCGCGTCAAATGACCTGTCCGAACTCAAAGTGATAATCGTGACCACGTTCGAGTCTGACGAGTACGTCTTCGAGGCGCTTCGCGCGGGGGCGAGCGGGTTCCTCGTCAAAGACACCGAGCCGGAAGACCTCCTCGATGCTGTCAGGATCGTTGCCCGAGGCGACGCGCTTCTGTCTCCTGGTGTGACGCGACGGCTCATCGCGACAATCGCTGGGGGAAGCGGGCGGAGACTGGCTGATACCCAGACGCTCGCCGCTCTTACAGAACGTGAACGTGAGGTTCTCGTACTTGTCGCGTCTGGGATGTCCAATGATGAGATCGCCGAAGCGCTGTACATGAGCCCGCTGACGGCGAAGACTCACGTCAGTCGGGCAATGACGAAGCTCGACGCCCGAGACAGGGCTCAGCTTGTCGTCATAGCTTACGAGTCAGGTCTTGTCAGTCCCGGCCGCTTATAGATCACCCGTCGAGGATCTCCCTCCGGGCGCCTTGCGATGCTAAAGCCACCCAGGCCGTGGGAGCTAGGAAACCTTCAGCAGCAAACGAGGCTGCCACCGCACCCGCTGCGGATTCGACCCGGGAGGCTTCCAGCAGTGCTACCACGCTTCCCCCGAAGCCGGCGCCGGTGAGCCTCGCCCCGAGGGCACCGGCCGACAAGAGGGTTTCAACCGCCGTGTCGAGTTGTGTGCTCGAGACCTCGAAGTCGTCTCGAAGAGAGCGATGCGAAGCGTTCATCAAAGCTCCCAGGCGCCCCCAATCACAGCTCCTCAGAGCATCTACAGCTGAGTCGACCCGAATGATCTCCGACACGACGTGGCTTGCGCGCCGGCGAAGGACTGTGTCCCCGATGCCGGAGAGCAAAGCGTCCGATTCGTCGGGTCCGCGATCGGCAATCTCGCGGAGGAAGCGCACGCCCAGGAGTCGGGCGGCATCCTCACAAGCTGTACGTCGTCGAGCGTATTCGCCATCGACCAATCCGTGAGCGGCACCGGTGTCGATGACAAGGAACTCGTACCCGGCAACTGAAGCAGCAAGGGGGATTTGCTCGCTGTGCTGGTCATAGGTATCGAAGAGCAAGGCGTGGTCCGCCTGCGCACACGTAGAGGCCATCTGGTCCATCAAACCGCACGGCACTCCTACGAAGTCGTTCTCTGCCCACTGGGCGACAGCCGCTCGTTGCGGCCCGCCGATGTGGGCATCTGCCAACTCGCAGAAGGCCCCGACAGCGGCGCATTCCAAAGCGGCGGAGGATGAAAGGCCTGCGCCGACAGGCACGCGACCGTCTACGAGCACGTCGAGCGGAGGAACGTTCACCCCAACCTGTCCGAGGGCCCAGATTACCCCGAAGACATACGACGCCCAACCGCCGAAGCTTTGTGGCTGCCTTGTCCCGAGGGGATCTGCCGATCCGCCAGGTTTCAGGTCGGCGATCGCCGACCTGACGGTCTCGTCGGGGAACTGTCTGGACCTGATCGTGACGGTTCCGTCGTCGGTGCCGGCCGCCGCTACGTAGCATCGATGCTGGATGGCAAAAGGAAGAACACGGCCACCGTTGTAGTCGACGTGCTCTCCTATCAGATTTACCCGGCCAGGGGCCGACCAAAGCACCGATGGGGAGCGGTCGAACTCAGCCCTGAAGGTTTCGACGATCTCGATGTTGTCCTGTGCTGCAGCGGTCGGGTTGTTCCCGGGCGCGCTCACAGCCTGGAGTTTCGGAGCATGTCGGCGGCGCACTCGGGAGCGATGTCGTTGATGAACATACCCATGCCGGACTCCGAGCCCGCGAGCACTTTGACGTCGCCTGGAGCTCTCAGGATCGAGAACAATTCGAGGTGCAGATAGGCAGGTTCCCGGTCCGCTTTCGAAGGGGCCTGATGCCAGGCTGCTATGTATGGCATCGCAACACCGTAGACCCCGTCCAGACGCTGGAGCAGTTGAAGGTAGATCTGGCTGAGGGAGTCGCGTTCCTCGTCGGTCGTAGCGGGAAGGTCGGGTACGTGACGATGAGAGTATAGATGGATTTCGAAAAGCCATCGCGCGGCTGCGGGCACGAAAGCCGTCCAGTGCTCGTTTGAAGTAACGACACGGCGAGAGCTGGACCGTTCGGATGCCAGAACGTCGGCGAAGAGATCGCGTCCGGTCGTCAGTTGGTGGGGGAGCAGTTCTTCTGGGCTCGAAACGCACGACGAGACACTCCGATGTGACTTTCGGCCCTACCGGATCGGGCGCGCCGCTGCCACGATTACCGACATGACCGACACCTTGGTAGGAGCTAGCGTCTGGGAGCAGGAGATCTATGATCACCTTAGATCCCACGTAGAAGCGGAGCGGGGGATCCTGGAGTCTTACCAGGAAGCCGCCCGGCGTTCCGAATCAGCCGCTTTTCAATATCTCGTCGCCCTCATCGTCGAAGACGAGATACGTCATCACACGCGCTTCTCAGAGCTGGCGCAAGCCCTCCGCTCAGACGCCGAGCTGAGCGCTGACCCACCTGTGGTCCCGCGCCTGGATTGGTACAAGGCCGATCAAAAGTTAATTCGAGAGCTGACGGACGCGCTCATAGCTCGGGAGCGCACCGACGCCAAGGAACTCGAGCGGCTTCGACGGGAGCTCAAGGATGTCAAGGACACCACGATGTGGGTGCTGCTTGTGAGGTTGATGGAGACTGACACGGCTAAGCATCTGGAGATACTCAACTTCATTCGCCACCACATCAACCTCTGACGGCCTCACCCTCCCGCCGGGCAGTGGGTTGAGCGCCGCATGTCAGCGAACGTTCAGCAGGTCGACGACGAAGACAAGGGTCTCGCCGCCTTTAATGACTCCGCCAGCCCCCCTGGACCCGTAGCCCATGTGCGGGGGGATCGTCAAGCGACGGCGTCCCCCGACTCTCATGCCGGCGACGCCGTCGTCCCAACCCTGGATTACCTGACCAGCGCCGAGCATGAACTCGAATGAGTCGTTGCGGTCCCAGGAGGCGTCGAACTGTTCTCCGCTTGACCAAGCGATGCCGACGTAATGGACCGACACCTCCTGCCCCTTGCCGGCAAGGTTGCCGTTACCAACCTCGAGATCCTCGATGACGAGACCAGCAGGCGGGGCTTCGTCAGGAACGGTCACTTGCGGTTTGGGCATCTGGTCACACTACCCGCCGCATCGAAGAATGGTTGAGGTCGCTCGTCGGGCCTCGTCGAGCGTGCGCTGGATAAACGGCCCTTTTGCTTCTGCGTAGTAGTTGACGTCTCGCCAGTGCCCTGCGAGAGACCGCTTCAGCGCTGCGTAGTCGACGATCTCGACTTGACGATGCTCTCTGTCGCCTATGAGGACGGAATCGAGGTAGGCGTCGTCCACGTCGAAAGCGTAGCGTTCGAGCCACTGGGCTTACCTGACTACTCAGAAATCGAGATCCTCAAGGCTTGCTATCACTACGGCCATTAGCGCTAGCTTCGGATTAGCGGAGGGGCTTGCGTGGCTCAGGGACGGGATCTGATCGACCGGGTGAGCGAAGCGATGCGCGAGACGTGCGCCGAGGTGATCGAACCGAGGTTCGAGGCGTTGGCGACGGTGGAGGTCCGGACCAAGGAGGCTGGCGAACTGGTCACCGTCGCCGACGTCGAAGCGGAACGGCTGCTCACACGGAGACTGGGAAGCCTCCTACCCGGTGCAGCGGTAGTCGGGGAGGAGGCGTGGTCGACCCGACCGGAGCTGCTCTTGGCGTTGGGGTCGGAGCGAGCGTGGTTGATCGACCCCCTGGACGGGACCGCCAACTTTGTGGAGGGTGGAGAAGACTGGGCGGTGATGGTTGCCCTCTGCGAGCACGGACGCAGTGTCGTGTCGTGGATCTGGCAGCCGGCTACCGCCGCAATGTACGTCGCGGAGGCGGGTCAAGGCGCCGTCCGCAACGACGAGCGTCTTTCCGGACAGGGCCCTCCGGCGAATCCGGCGCTGTGGCGGGGGGCGGTCCTCACTCGCTTTTTGCCCGCTGAGATCGCAGCGGAGATCGATAGCCGCCGTGGCCGCTTCGCGGCAGTCGGCCCTGGGCGGCGCTGCGCCGGAATCGACTACCCGGCGTTGGTCGAGGGTGAGTTGGATTTCTTGCTGTTCTGGCGGACCTTGCCGTGGGACCACGCCCCTGGGGTGCTGCTGCTCGAAGAGGCAGGTGGTGCCGCGCGCCGCCCGACCGGCTCAACATACCGGCCGACCGATCCGGGCTCGGGCCTGTTCGCGACCAGTGACAGTTCCATGTGGACCCTAGGCCGCAACGCCTTGATCCCCAGCGCAATGATGTCGAGGTAGTCCGACGGCTGCAATCGACACTTTGGGAGTTCGGCAAAAGGGAAATCGCGACGAGCGGTAGAGGACCCAAAGGATTGCAACGTTCCCTGACGATATCGGTGATCTCCAGGACCTGTCGGCAACATGGCCGTTGCCGTTGTATTAAAAGCAACGAGGTCCCAACGATTGATACTTTATACATCTATAGCGTGTATAAAGTATCAATCGTTTCTGATGCCCCGTCAGAGCGCAGCGAGAGCGGGCGAGAATGCCGGCGTGGACCGCGTTGCCCACCGCAGCACTGTGGTTCCCGGCGGTAAGGGACTCTCTAGCGGCGTACAGGAACTCGTTCGCCTTGGTCAGGTACGCTCGTCCTTCGGCTGCGTTGACCGCACGTGGTTGGCCCCCTCTCCCTGCCACGTCAGGCCGCTTCAGCCAGCCGTTCGAGCCGACAGCCGACCAGGACTATCCCGTCCCGAACGATCTCGGTCCATACCGTGGGTCCGGGTCGTCGAAGGAGACCTGAAATCTCCTCTTCTGCCGCTTCCATCACGTTCACCGGGTTGCCAAGCGCCCTTGTGGCCGAAGTGGTCCAAGACCAGAGCGAATCGGTCCATTCATCGTCGTCTCGCGCTCCCCGGGGCCGGATGGCGAGCACGTCGAGGTCCCTTTCAGCATCGGCTTCCCCCCTGGCGAACGACCCGAACACCATCAGGCTGACCGGCGCCGGACGAATAGCCAAGGCGAGTTCACCGAGGCGTTTGAGGGCCGCTTGACGCAGATCGGCGCAGGAGAGGACAGCTTGGGCTCCGAGGTTGTCAGCGGCCAGCCGCACCAGTGAAGCCGGGGGGACGTCCGTTCGCTCGACCACCCCCAGCTCGACGAGCCTTCCGATTACGACGGAGGTCTGCTGGGGACTGGCTCCGGCCAGGTTGGCTACACGTCGCATGGTGAGGTCCACTCCTGCCCGGGTCAGTACCCCGAGGACCCGACCCTGGACGCCAGGGATCAGGGCCTCTACCGGATGGCGATAATCCACGCTTGATGATACATTTAATCAGATAGTTGTCAGATTTATTTTAGCACCTCCATGGTAAGGCGACACATAGTACGACACGACATAAAAATGAAAATTTGTGACGAATAGTGCACGCCTTCTAAAACCGATTTGAGTTCGACGAACGCACCATGCTGATCGGGCCCGATACCGCCGGCGGGCTCCTTGAGATCGGCACCGCCACGGCCGAAGGGATCGAGTTCATCGTCCACGCCTCGACATCCGCAGCGAGACGGCCGCCTCGGCGGCCGTCTCGCTGCGCCGGCCAGCGCCGAAACGAGCCGTCTGATACGCCCTTTCGAGCACCCCCAACGGGATTCGAACCCGTGCTGCCGCCTTGAAAGGGCGCAGCGCACAACCCTCTGATGCGAAGATTCGCTTTTAGCCTGCGGACGCCAGGGGTTTGAGGGTGACGTCGTAGCCGATCTTGCGGAGTTGGTCGATGGCCCGGTTTTTGGTTTTGTCGGGGTTGAGGC
>JAKBBS010000074.1:1921-15000 GCA_021808425.1 Actinomycetes bacterium | reverse complement strand
GGGCCGAGGCGATCTTGCCTGACCGTCCTGACGCAAGGCAGCGCTTAGCCTTGGCGCGGCGCAGCGGTGCTGGCCGAACCTAGCGAGGGTTTCCGTGCTTTGTTTTTCGAGCATTGATTTTGATGGTCGTACCGGCGGCTGCCGAGGTTTCTCTGCCCGATTCTGGAAGCAGCTGGCGCCGCGTGGCGGCCAGGACGATGATGAAGCGTTCGAGCAAGACTCAGCCTCGGGCGGGGGGGCTCGCGTAGGCGATAAAGACACGGAGAGCAGCTAAATCGAACGTGTGTTCCCATACACTGTCACTATGAGAACCTCCAGTGAGCGTGCCGCGCTCGTAGCGCTTCTTATGCGACCGCACGCGAAGTGGCAACTCGTAGCCGACAACGTCGAAGAGGCTGGAAGTGCTGTCGAGGTTCTTCTCGGTCGCGGCTACGGACAGCACGCGCTCTTCGAATCGGCTGCAGGTTCGAGGAGGAACTGACCGCTGCTTCAGCCACCATCGCTAGGTGGGAGCGCGAGGGCCTGTCGGTTGTGACTTTCCTCGATGAGGGTTATCCGGCGCAGCTTCTCACCGTGCATCAGCGTCCTCCCATACTCATGTATCGAGGCTCTTTGCAGGTCGGCGACGCGCAAGGTGTGGCCATCGTCGGCACGCGCCACCCATCACCTGACGGTGTCAAGCGGGCCTACGATCTCGGAAGAGCCCTCTCCACGCAGGGCGTGCCTGTGATCAGCGGTCTTGCAGCTGGGATCGATACCGCGGCGCTTCAGGGATCATTGGGGGGCCAAGGGCGCACGGTAGCGGTGATCGGGACAGGCTTGTACCACTGCTACCCGAAGGAGAATGCGGAACTGCAGGCGCAGATAGCTAGCTAGCGAGGGGGCCGTGATCTCTCAATTCCTGCCTGAGTCTCCGCCTACGAAGTGGTCGTTCCCTATGAGGACCGCTGTGATGAGCGGGTACGCAATGGCCACTGTCGTCGTCGAGGCCGCGTGGAGGAGCGGGGCCAGAATGCTGGCTCGGCTCGCTCTCGAGGATGGGCGTGCAGTCTTCTTACTAGATAGCCTCCTTGAGCACGACTGGGCGCGGGACTGCTCGAAGCGGCCGGGCGTCACGGTGGTAGCCGAGTTGGACGATTTAATCTCCGGATTGGAGCGCCTCGAGCCACGACCTGGCCAGCTCGTCTGGGGCTAGCCGGTGCCTACGGTCGCGGAGCTCACAGCGCCTTACGGCAACTATCTCATCCCGGTGAGGGCAGTGGGACCAGGAGTGTACAGCACGTGTGGCGCGTCGATCGTTGGGGCATATCCGAACTGTTGGCAGTGAATAACGCGATTAGGCGTCTGCCGTCTACAGCGGACGTTGTTGCCGCCATTTCGCTGTCCGTTAAGGGGAAGCAGTTTGCCTACGAACTGTTGGGACGTCGTCGCCGAGAACCGCCGCTGGCAAGATCGTGACAGTCAGGAATGGAGCGAGGCGGTCAGCTACTTCGACGTCGTGGCTTGGGGCCACCTGGGCGAGCACACCGTCCAGTCCTTTGGTCGCCGAGGACGCCGCGCGCAAGGCGTCTCTTCATGGCACCCGGGAGAGCCACTTTTTAAGGCGAAGTAGCTAGCTCGAACTGGAAGCTGAAGCGGCTGGCGGCGTAGACGTGCAGGCCGAGTTCGACCGGCCGGCCGTGGTCGTCGTATGCCGTGCGTTGCACGGTCAGCAGAGCTGCCCCTCTCTCCTCCTGCAACATCCTCGCCTCGGTAGCGGTGGCGCGCCGGGCACCCACGACCTGCGTCGCAACGTGCAGAACGATGCCCCTCGACCGCAGCGCTTCGTACAGGCCTCCGCTCGCCAGATCTTCGGCGGTGACGTCGGCGAGCTCGGGAGGCAGGTAGTTGGTCAGGTGGGCGATGGGCTGGCGGTTGGTCTGTCGCAGGCGTTCGACGAGCAGGACCTCGCTTCCCTCCTCGACCTGCAGGGCGGCTGCCACCTCCGAATCTGCTGGGACCATCACTCGCTTGAGGACTTCCGTGGTGGGTTCCTCGCCGTTGGAGCGGAGATCGTCGTAGAGGCTGGTCAGTGCAAGAGGCCGGCGGACCTTCTGTTGGACGACCCGAGTGCCCACCCCCCGACGTCGCACGATCAGCCCCTGACTTACGAGGTGCTCCATCGCCTTTCGGATCGTGGGCCGTGAGAGTCTGAGCTGGCGTCCGAGGAGTACTTCGTTGTCCAGATGGTTCCCCGGCTGTAGCTCGCCGCTTTCGATCAGTTGCTGAAGACCTCGGGCGACTTGGAACCACAGCGGCACCGGGCTGGCGCGGTCTATCTGCACGGAGCGCATTCCGCTGGCCTTCGAGTCGTCGGGGTTTCTTGCCGAGGGTTTGGTGCTCATGGACGTAGAAGACAGTATGTAACGTGTAGACGACAAAGTCAAAAGTAAGTTAGATAGGACAAAATTAATAGTAAGTTAGACAGGACAAAGTCTTGACACACGGCACCGCTTACTGTTAACTGGTGACGAATCCCTGTTACCTAGGTCACACGCCGCTTCGGCGACACGACCGGACACGAAGCGAGGTCCAGAAAGCTCTTGACTCACGATCTCGGCCCGATGCAGCACCGGCTGGCCACCGCTCCCATCTCGTGGGGCGTGTGCGAGGTACCGGGCTGGGGCGTCATGTTGCCACCGGATCGGGTGTTGTCCGAGATGGCCTCGCTCGGTCTGAGCGCAACGGAGCTCGGAGCCGCCGGCTATCTCCCCGCCGATGGACGGGATCTCACGGCAACCCTGCGGCGGCACGAGCTTTCCCTCGTTGGCGGCTTCGTTCCGCTGGTGCTGCACGACCCAGACCGGCTGGGAGATGCCCTCCGTCGTGCGGAGGCCGTGGCCGGCGTCCTCAGCGCCTGCGGCGCCACGGAGTTCGTCACGGCTGCAGTGCAGGACTATGACTGGCCCCGGCCGGCGCCGCTCGATCGTGACGGCATGTGCCGGCTCGGTGAAGGGCTTCGGGCTGTGGGTGATCTGTGCGCGCGCCACGGGCTCACGCAGGTTCTGCACCCGCACGTCGACACACTCATCGAGACCGCCGCCGACGTAGAGTTGGCGCTCGAGTGCACCTCGACCTTGTGGTGCCTCGACACCGGCCACCTGTCAATCGGTGGCCTGGACCCTGCCGTGTTTGCCAAGACCCACCCTGATCGGGTCGGCCACGTCCACCTCAAGGACGTGGACCAAGGGATCGCCCGACACGTGCTCAAGCGTGACATGAGCCTCCTACAGGGTGTCCAAGCCGGCGTCTTCCGCCCTCTCGGCCAGGGAGACGTGGCTATCGACGAGGTCGTGCTATCGCTCGAGTCGGCCGGATATTCCGGCTGGTACGTCCTCGAGCAGGACACGGCCATCCTCGGCGCAGTCCCCGAACCGGGTGAGGGCCCCATTAGGGAGGTGGATAAATCGCTCTCTTTCCTCGAGCGGCATGTGATATCTCAGCTGCCCGAGGCGGTGTAGGTGTGTGCTGGTGTTGTCCTATCAGCGCAAATTCGGCGGTTTGTAGAAGCGAGGCCCCGGCGCAGAAGTCGGGCTGAATGTCCAGGCCTCGGAACGAAGGCAGCGTAGGCAATCCGGGTTCATAACAATGAAAGAGGTGCAAAAGTGATCAAGTACAAGGGTGGGCGGTCGCTCCGTCGATTGGCACTCGTCTGCGGAGTCTTGGCGATGGTGCCATTACTCGCCGCATGTAACTCGTCGTCGAGTGCTCCCAAGGCGAACACGGCCGCGGCCAGCGGGGCATGCCCCTACACCTTCGCCGTGATCACTCACGGCGACAACGGGAGCTTCTGGAGCGTGGTTTACAAAGGCGCCAAGCAGGCCGCTTCCGACCTCGGGTGCAAGCTGAGCGAGGTCTACGGCTCGCAGACCCAGGGCCAGGCGAACCCGGACGACACGGCCGAGAACGCCCAAATCCAAGACGCCATCAACGCCAAAGTGAGCGGGATCGCCGTTTCCGATCACGATCCGGCTCTCATGAACCCGACCCTTGCGAAGGCTCACGCCGCGGGTATTCCGGTCGTGCTGCTCAACGCCGGCTGTGACGACCAGGACATCGCCGCCAGCATGGCCATCACCTGTGTCGGGCAGCCGGAAACTCTTGCTGGGGAGCAGGCCGGCAAAAGGCTGCTTTCACAGGGCAAGACCAACGTCTTGTGTGTCATTCACCAAAGTGGCCAGAACCTGCTGGACCGCTGCAACGGATTGGCCGAGGGACTTGGGGTCGGCCCGCAGTGCAAGACCGGCAATGCGCCCTCGTCCGGTCCGGCGTGCACCGAGGTCGTACTTTCGACTCCCAACGCTGCGTCGAACCCGACCCAGGCCGTCGGCCAGGTGACGGCGTACCTTCAGTCGCACCCTGGGATCAACGCAGTGATGGCCCTCAACAACCAAATCGGGCATGCCATCGTGGAGACACACCCGGCTAATGCTGTGGTTGCCACTTTCGACCTGAACTCCGACGTCGAGAACGACATCAAGGCTGGAACGATCGACTTCGCTATCGACCAGCAACAGTACCTGCAGGGCTATCTGCCGATCGTCTTCCTCGAAATCTACCTTAAGTCTCACGGGAACTCAGTGGGAGGCGGCACGACGGTCCCGTCCGGCCCGCTGCTGGTCGACAAAAGCAACATCAAAATGGTAAGCGCTGCCATTGCTGCAGGCGATGACTGAAACAGCGCATCGAGGGTACCGGCCAAGTTGCTTGGCCGGTACCCGAACCCCCCCGTCTCGGTCTCGCAGAGCATTCCGGTAGGAGGCAAAGATGGCTGCGTACGCATCAACCGCTCCGGAAAAGTCCCAACCTCCCTCGGCGAGCTTGTCCAACGACAAGGGGCTCGTTCGCTCCAACCCGATAGTCCGGGCTTTTCGCCGGCCCGAGCTGGGCGCGCTCTTGGGTGCCGTCGTAATTTTCCTCTTGTTTGCCGGCGCCGACTCCACGGCCAACCATCTATGGCTCAGCCAGGTTGGAATAGCCGCATGGAGCCAGCAGGCCGCGTTCTTCGGGATCATGGCCGTTCCAGTGGCGCTACTCATGATCGGTGGGGAGTTCGACTTGTCCACCGGGGTTCTGACCGGGACGACGGCCATTCTCATGGGGCTTCTGATCGGCAAGTGGGCTCTCAACGCCTGGCTTGCTATCGTCGTCACCTTCGTCGCCTCGGCAATCGTGGGGGCGGTCAACGGCTACCTGGTCATGCGTACGAGGCTGCCGAGCTTCATCGTCACGCTGGCCACGTTCTTCGTGCTGCGGGGCATGAGCGTAGGGGGTGTGCTTCTGCTGAACCACGGCAGCACCGACGTCGGCCTACCGACGGGTCCGCATCCCGGACTGTCCACTGCCAGGGACGTCTTCGGTAGCGCGGTTTTCAAGAGTGCGGCTCTGCCGAGCGGCTACCAGACAGCGGTGTTGTGGTTCGTGGCAGTGACAGCACTCGGAGCATGGTTGCTGGTCAAGACCCGGTTCGGGAATTGGATCTTCGCCGTGGGCGGCGCCCAAGAAGCGTCCCGGAACGTCGGAGTCCCAGTGGTCCGCACCAAGATCCTCCTGTTCGTCGGCACATCCGTGTGCGCCGGGCTGGTCGGGATCATATCGTTCACCCAGGCGTCGTCTGCGGTCTCCGAGCAGGGCGTCGGGTACGAGTTCTACTACATCATTGCGGCCGTCGTGGGCGGCTGCCTGCTGACCGGCGGATACGGCTCGGCGATCGGTGCCGCGCTGGGGGCCTGCGTCATCGGGATGGCATTTGAAGGGGTCATCTACGCCGGTTGGGATAGCTCCTGGGACTTCGCATTCCTCGGAGTGATACTACTTCTGGCAGTGCTGGTAAACACTTTCGTCTACCAGCGCGCCAACAAGAGTCGTTGACGAGGAAGGAGCTACCACATGCCTGCGGTCGATGACCCTTCTGACACTCCCCTGCTCGAAGTCTGCAACGTCACGAAGATGTTCGGCAGCGTCATATCGCTGTCGGGCATCTCCACGACTGTGCGGGCCGGGGAGGTGACATGCGTCCTGGGTGACAATGGTGCGGGCAAATCCACGCTCATCAAGATCCTCTCCGGGGTCCACCGGCCTGATCAGGGTCAGTTGCTCCTAGCCGGATCTCCCACCGAGTTCGACAGCCCGCGAGACGCCTTGGCGGCCGGCATCGCCACCGTGTACCAAGACCTAGCGATGGTGTCGCTAATGGCCATCTGGCGGAATTTCTTCCTGGGTGCGGAGCCGACGAAGGGCTGGGGGCCGTTTCGCCGGTTCGACGCCGCCAAGGCCAAGGAGATCGCCTGCCGGGAGCTGAGCGCTATGGGGATCGACGTGCGCGATCCGGGGCAGGCGGTCGGCACCCTATCCGGAGGTGAGCGCCAGTCGGTGGCCATAGCCCGGGCGGTCTACTTCGGCGCTCGACTGCTCATCCTCGACGAACCGACGTCGGCTCTCGGTGTCAAGCAAGCAGGAGTCGTCCTACGCTACATCGTGCAAGCTCGCGACAAGGGACTGGGCGTCGTCTTCATCACCCACAATCCCCATCACGCCTATCCGGTCGGTGATCGTTTTCTTTTGCTCAAGCGGGGATTTAGCTTGGGTGAGTTTGCCAAGTCCGATATCGACCTGCCGGAACTGACGAGGCTGATGGCCGGCGGAGCCGAGCTCGAAGCGTTGGCCCACGAACTCGAGCGCTCCGACTCCGGTGAAGTCGCTGCGCTGGCCCGCGCCTTGACCGCCGAGAAGGACCAGCTGGGACTTTGACCGTACCGCAAACGGCTGTTCCGATAAGAGGCGCGGGTCTGTGACAACCGGTTGGTTCGCAGGCCGGGTCGGACCCGACGACGACGCCACGGCGCCGCTACGCGTCGGCGTGCTCGGCGCGGGCCGCATCGGCCGCCTGCACTGCGAACTTCTTGCGAGGGACGTGGCGGGCGCCACTGTGACAGTAGTGGCGGACACGCGGCGTGACGCCGCAAGACGACTGGCCGCCAGGATCGGAGCGCGGGCGACCACCGACGCCGCCGAGGTCGTCGCCTCACCCGATGTCGACGCAGTCGCCGTCTGTACCAGCACCGAATCGCACGCCGACGCCATCGTCGCTATAGCCGAGGCCGGTAAGGCGGTGTTTTGCGAGAAGCCGGTGAGCCTGCGGCTGTCCGAAGTTGACCGCGCCCTGGCCGCTGTCGAGCGGGCCGGCGTGCCGTTCATGGCGGGGTTCAACCGGCGCTTCGACCCCGGCCACGCTTCGGTGCGCCAGGCCGTCGAGGACGGTACGGTCGGCAGCGTGCACCTGGTACGGATCACCAGCCGGGATCCAGAGCCACCGCCACGTGAGTACCTCGCTAGCAGCGGCGGCATCTTCTTGGACATGACGATCCACGACTTCGACATGGCGCGCTTCGTGGTCGGTGCCGAGATCGTCGAGGTCACCGCCTTCGGCGCCGTGCGCGTGGACCCCGTCATCGGGGCGGCAGGCGATGTCGACACTGCGGTGACGGTCTTGACGCACGCGGACGGCACCATCACCACGATCGACAACAGCCGCCGGGCGGTGTACGGATATGACCAGCGGGTCGAGGTGTTCGGCGATCGCGGGGTGGCCCGCTCCGAGAACCCGGTCCAGCACGCCGGCTGGTCGTGCACGGCGGAACGGACCACCGGCCCAGTTCTACCTTGGTTCTTCCTCGACCGCTACTTGGCTTCTTATCGGGCTGAGTGGGAGCGCTTCGTCGCCTATCTCCAAAGCGGTGGGGCGTCGCCGGTCGACGCCGCCTCGGCCCGTGCCCCGATCGTCGCAGCGCTAGCGGCAGGTCGGTCGTTGAGGGAACGGCGACCGGTCTGCGTGTCGGAGGTGGGCTGATGGCGTGGCGTGGACATGCCCGAGAAGGGGCGGTCGTCCTTAAGGCCACCGGCGGGTGTCAGGCATGTTGATCACTGACGATCAGTGGCGCAAGCTTCTGGCCACCCGGGCCGGCGAGCCGGAGCGGGTGGCCGCCGCTTTCCGGGCCCGTCGTAGATCGGCGGTCGCCCTCAAGGCCAAGGACCGGGTTTTCCTGATCGCGGCCGATCATGCGGCACGGGGCGCGTTAGCGACGGGTACCGACCCGATGGCCATGGCCGACCGTCGGTCCCTTCTCGAGCGCCTGATGCAGGCGCTGGCTCACCCCGACCTCGACGGTGTGCTCGGCTCGCCCGACGTCGTCGAGGAACTGCTGCTGCTCGGCGCCCTCGAGGGCAAGGTCGTGCTTGGTTCGATGAACCGCGGCGGCCTGCACGGCGCCACTTGGACCATGGACGATCGCTTCACCGGCTACGACGCCCGGAGCATCGAAGCGAACGGATTGGACGGCGGGAAGATGCTGCTGCGGATCGACGACGACGACCCCCTCACCCCGGGGACGCTCGAAGCGTGTGCTCGAGCTGTGACCGACCTGGCCAGTCGCTCGCTGATCGCCATGGTGGAGCCCTTGCCCTACCGCAGGGACGCGGCCGGCAGATTGACTCTCCGCAGCGACACCGAGTCCTTGGCGCGGGCCGTGACGGTGGCGTCGGCGCTGGGAACGACGAGTGCCTTCACCTGGTTGAAGATGCCGGCCTGCGACGAGCCTGAAGTCGTGTTCGGGTGCACGACGCTGCCCTGCGTGGTGCTCGGCGGAAGCCCCCAGAGAAACCTGGCCGACGACCTCAGCTCTTGGAGCCGGGCCTTGGCCCAGCCCTCGGTGCGAGGGCTGGTGGTGGGTCGAGCGCTGCTCTATCCCTCTCACGGAAGTGTAGGGGCAGCCGTCGACGCTGCGGCCAGGGTCCTGCAGGCCACCGGCACCGGTATGCGATGAGCCCCCGGTGCCGGTCCGGGAACAACCTCGAGACGCTGAAAGGGAAAGCTGATGGCTACTGACCGGGTTCGCCTGACCACGGCGCAGGCGCTTGTCCGATGGATGACCGCCCAACGCACGGAGATGCTTGACGGCTCGATTCGCCCGCTTTTCGCTGGCGTGTTCGCGATCTTCGGGCACGGCAACGTCCTGGGGCTCGGAACGGCCCTTCGGGAGGTAGCCGACGTCCTGCCGACCTGGCGGGCCCAGAACGAGCAGGGCATGGCCATGGCGGCGGTGGCCTATGCCCGAGCGACCGACCGTCGCCAGGTGATGGTCGCCACATCCTCCATCGGGCCGGGGGCGCTCAACATGGTCACCGCGGCCGGCATCGCCCACGCCAACCGCCTTCCGGTGCTGCTCCTGCCCGGCGACACGTTCGCCGCCCGTGCCGCCGATCCGGTCCTTCAGCAAGTGGAGCACTTCGGTGATCCCACCATCACGGTAAACGACGCTTTCCGGCCGGTCTCGCGCTACTTCGACCGGATCATGCGTCCAGAACAGCTACTGGCGACGCTGCCCCAGGTAGCGCGGGTCCTGCTCGATCCGGCCGACACGGGACCGGTCACGATCGCCCTCCCCCAGGACGTCCAGGCCGAGGAGATCGACTTCCCGGCCAGCTTCTTCCAGGAACGGTTACACCGAGTGCCCCGGCCCCGCGCCGACCGGCAGGAACTGGTTGCGGCGGCCGCTGTCGTGCGCCGATCGGTACGCCCCCTGCTGGTCCTAGGTGGAGGTGTCCGCTACGCCGGGGCAGGGGATCAGGCGCTGGAACTGGCGCAGGAGCACGGCATCCCGGTCGTGGACACAGTCGCCGGAAGGACCCTGGTTCCCCACGAACATCCGCTCTACGGGGGTCCGCTGGGGATAGCTGGCTCGACCTCGGCGAACCGCCTTGCGCTCGACGCAGACGTGGTCATCGCGGTGGGCACCCGCTTGCTGGACTTCACGACCTCGTCGTGGACTGGGTTCGCTCCGGACGCTTCGATAGTCGCCTTCAACGTGGCCCGATTCGACGCCGTCAAGCACGGGTCACAAGCAGTCGTCGGTGACGCAGCGGAGACGCTCGGGGCCCTGGGCTCCGCCCTGGGCGCCTGGCGCGCTCCAATCGAGTGGTCGAACGCCGCCGAAGAGGAACGCTTCGCCTGGGACGGCCACATCGACCGGCTGCGCGCCGGGGCTGACGCCGACGGGATGCTCACCTACGCCCAAGTCGTCGGAGCCGTCAACGACGCAAGCGGGGAGGACGACTATGTGGTGGCTGCTGCCGGTGGTCTGCCGGGCGAGCTGAACGGGGGCTGGCGGACGGGACCGGTCTCCACCCGGGGCGGACCAACGTCGGGCGCGACCATGGACCTCGAGTACGGCTTTTCGTGCATGGGTTACGAGACCGCCGCCCCCTGGGGAGCGGCAATGGCCCGCCAGAGCACCCACCCCAAGGGTCTGGTCACGGCGCTGGTGGGGGACGGCTCGTACCTGATGCTCAACTCGGAGTTGTACTCGGCGGCTCGCAGCGGTTTCGGCTTCGTCGTCGTGGTGTGCGACAACGGCGGCTTCGCCGTGATCGGGCGGCTACAGGTCGGATCCGGCGCGGCGCCGTTCAATAACATGCTCTCCGACGTCCGCGGCCCCGACGAAGCGATGTGCCGACGGGTCGATTTCGCCCAACATGCCGAGTCCCTCGGGTGCCACGTCGAAGACGTCCCGGCCGGTGCGACGGTCGACTCGTTCCGCGACGTTTACGTCCGCGCCCGGACGGCGGCCCGGACCGAGCGCCGACCAGCGGTGGTGACCTGCAGAACTCATCCGTCGGCGTGGACCGAATCGGGTGCATGGTGGGAGACGGGCGTGCCTTCGTACCTGGAGGCGCACCGAAAGGACGGCACGGCGAAAGCCCGGCAGCTGCGATGGGTGGGGGTGTCGCGAGGTGAGTGAGAAGACGCCGAAGACGCTTGGAGTTGGCGTGATCGGAGCAGGCTGGCTCGGAGACGTCCACGCCCGGGCGTGGGCCCGGCTACGTCACCACTATCCGGACCTGAACTTGCAGCCCCGGCTCGAGGCAGTAGCCGACAGTGTGCCCGCAGCTCTCACGCGGGCGGTCAGCAGGCACGGCTACCTGCGCAGCTACGACGACTGGCGCGACCTCGTAGACGATCCAGCGGTCCAAGCGATCAGCGTGACGACCCCCAACGCGCTGCACCGTGAGATCGGTGCGGCGGTTGCCGCCGCTGGGAAGCATCTGTGGATCGAGAAGCCGGTCGGACTGTCAGTCGAAGACGCCCGGATCGTCCGTGACGCAGTGCGCAGGGCGGGGGTGGCGGCGACGGTCGGGTTCAACTACCGGTCCGTGCCGGCCTACGCTCGACTGTGCCAGCTGGTGGCGGAGGGGGCCATCGGCACCCCAACGCACGCCAGTGTCAGCCTGCGCAGCGACTACGCCGCCCACCCCTTAGGGGCGCTCAGCTGGCGCTTCCAGGCTGCCACGGGGGGGCACGGCATCCTCGGCGATCTCGGGTCGCATGCCGTCGACCTGACGCGCGCCGTGCTCGGCGACCTGGAGGCCCTCGTCGCCCAGACCGCAACGTTCATCCGCGAACGACCGCTGCCGGACGAGGGTGAGGCCGCCTACGGCCACGGCCTTGGGCGGTCCGACGCGCCCAGTGGTCTGGTCGAGAACGAGGATTACCTGGTGGCCCTGGCCCGCACCCGGCGAGGTGCCCTGGTGACCCTGGAATGCAGCCGGGTGGCGACCGGTGAGCAGAATTCCTACCGGGTCGAGGTGCACGCCACCCAGGGATTCGTCGCCTGGGACTACCGCACGGCGGGTGAACTGTGGGTCTCGTCTGGCATCGAATACGTCGACCAACCGGTGCGACGAGTCCTGGTCGGGGCTGAAGCCGGTGACTACGCCCGCTTCCAACCCGGATCGGCAAACGCGATGAGCTACGACGACACCAAGGTCATCGAGCTTTCCGGATTCGTGCGCTCGATCCTGTCGGGCGTCCCCGAAGGGGCGCAGCTGACCGACGCAGTGGCCGCCGCGGAAGCGCTTGATGCCATGGTCCGATCGGCGGCGGGCGCCGGCTGGGTGGAGCTCGGCGATACGGTCACGGCTCCCGGTCCCACCGGCGTTATCGGCATCGACGGGATGGGAGCGCCGTGAGGGTCGCCGTCCTCGGGGCCGGTCGCATGGGTCAGATGCGAGCTGAGCTCCTGACGCGCCTGCCCGAGGTGGACGAGGTGGTTGTGGGCGCCCGTGACGGGGCGAGCGCAGAGGCTTTGAGTGACCGGCTCTGTGGTCGGGTCGTGCCACTGGCGGACGCACTCAGCTGCCGCTGTGACGCCGTGGTCGTGTGCGTTCCCACTACCAGTCACTCGGCCGTCCTGCGCTCCGCCCTTGCAATGGGCGTGCCCGTCTTCTGCGAGAAGCCGCTGACCGACGACCTCGGAGCCAGTGAGGCGCTGGCCGGGGAGTTCGAGCGGGCCGGGCGGGTGTTGCAAATGGGCTATCACCGCCGGTTCGATCCGGGGTTCTCGGCTGTTCGGGCTGCGGTCGGGGCCGGTGACGTCGGCACCCTCTACAGCATCACCATCACGGCCCTCGATCATCGACTTCAAGGCCCGGGGTTTCTGACAAATAGCGGCGGGATCTTTCGTGACCTGCACGTGCACGACTTCGACCTGGCCAGATGGGTGACCGGACTCGAGATCGAGCAAGTGTGCGCGGCTGCCTCAGTGCGCGCCGATCCGAGGCTGAGCGAGGTGGGTGACTTCGACACCACGGCCATCACGGCCGTCCTGAGCGGCGGGGTGCTGCTGAGCGTGAGCGGCGCCCGGCACAACCCTCGCGGCCAGGACGTGCGCTTGGAAGTGCACGGCAGCAAGGACGACGTTTGCGCTGGACTGACTTCCCGTCTGCCTCTACGCCCGCTCGACATCGGGGAAACGCTTTGCGGCGTTGACCCCTACGAGGACTTCATGGAGCGCTTTGCGCCCGCCTTCGCCGCCGAGACCGCAGCGTTCGTCGATGTGGTCTGCGGCCGTCGGGCGAACCCATGCCCACCAGAGGAAGACCTCGCCGCGTTCGGCGTCGCCGTTGCCGCCGACCGGTCGGTCCGCTCCGGTCGCGTCGAGCCGATACACCCGATCCGGCGGTCAGCGCCCGATCCGTTGACCGTT
>JAKBBS010000074.1:0-1821 GCA_021808425.1 Actinomycetes bacterium | reverse complement strand
TGCCGAGCAGGAAGGGGCGGCACTGGCGGACGTCACATCCTTCCGTAAGTACATTGGCGGCAGCGCAGCCAACATCGCCGTGGGTGCGGCGAGACTGGGGCTGCGGTCCGCGATGCTGACCCGGGTCGGCGACGAGCCGTTCGGCCATTTCCTGCTCCGGCGGCTGCGTGACGAAGGCGTCGACATCGAAGGTGTCCGCCTCGACCCGGCGCGCTTGTCCGGCCTGGTCACGCTGGCAGTCCGGGAGTCAGACGACTTTCCCCGACTGTTCTTCTACCGCGACAGCGCCGACATGGCCTTCGACGCCGCAGACGTCGAACCGGGCCTCGTTGCGCGTGCCAGGGCCGTATTGGTGACCGGCTCGTACCTTTCGTCGCCGAGCTTGCAAGCGGCAACGCTCCGTCTGGTGGAGATCGCGAAGCAGCACGACGCACGCGTCGTGCTGGATCTGGACTTCCGTCCGGTCCTGTGGGGTCTTGCTCCGATCGGGGCCGGCCAGTCCATGGAGAGCAGCTCCCCGTCGTTCGCCGAGGCGCTAAGCCATATTCTTCCTTACTGCGACCTGGTGGTCGGTACCCAAGAGGAGTTCCGTGCCGCCGCCGCATCGGTGGATACCCGCCAAGCGCTGTCGCTTCTGCTCGCCCAAACCGAGGCCTGCCTCGTGGTCAAGGCGGGAGCGATGGGCTGTTCCGTAATCGAAGGGGACCTCACGACCTGGTCCGAGGATCAACCCGCCAACCCTGGCTTCCCTGTCAAAGTGCTCAACTCGGTGGGAGCAGGTGACGGTTTCCTCGCCGGCTTCCTGTCGGGATGGCTTCGCCACCAGCCACTCGCCGAGTGTGCCCGACGGGGTAACGCCGCCGGCGCTATCGTCGTCTCCCGGCACGGCTGCACCCCGGCGATGCCCACGAGCGCAGAGCTGGACTCTTTCCTGCGGCGATCGGGCCAGGTCCGTCGCCCGGACCAAGACGCCGAGCTCACGCTATTGCATCGGGTGGGAACACGGCCGGCAAACCCTGTCCATCTACACGTGCTGGCCATGGACCACAGATGGCAGCTGGAGGAAATGGCGAAGCAGGCCGGTGCGGACCCTGGCCGCATCCGCCCCTTGAAGGAGCTCTTATACGCCGGGTACCTGCGGGTGGCGGCCAGTCGGGACGACCTGGGGCTGCTCGTCGACGACGTTTACGGCGCTGCAGCCTTGGAGGCGGAGACCGGCAGCGGGCGCTGGATTGCCCGGTCCGCAGAAGTGGCCGGTGCCGTACCGCTGGAACTGGCAGGAGGTGCCGACACGTCCGCTTGGCTGCGTAGCTGGCCAGCCGATCAGGTGGTGAAGGTCATCGCCTACTGGCAGCCGTCCGATCCCGACAGCATGGTTGCCGCCCAACTTGGCGGGCTGATGCGGCTCCAGCAGGCGTGCTGGAGCACCGAGCACGAGTTGCTCGTCGAGCTACAAGCCCCGCCCGGGCAGCGCTACGGGCGGGGCGACGCTGCCCTGATCATGCAGCGATGCTACGAGGCGGGGATTAGCCCGGAGTGGTGGAAACTCCCGCCGCCGCCCGACTCCGGAGCCTGGGCGCAGGTCGGGGCCGTCGTGCGCGCAGCGGCGCCGGTCTGCCGGGGTTTCCTGTTGCTGGGTCACACCGCCTCGCCGGCCGAGATCTCCTCCGCATTCTCGGCAGTGGGGGGGGAGCCGACCTGCGTCGGCTTCGCCATCGGCCGGGGCGTCTTCGCCTCAGTCGCTGCGGAGTGGTTGCAGGGTAGAGCAACGGACCGGGAGGTGGTCGACACCGTGGAAGCCCGGTTCAACGCCCTGATAGC
>JAKBBS010000354.1 GCA_021808425.1 Actinomycetes bacterium | reverse complement strand
GCGAGCCGCGCCTGGCGAGGTGGCGGGCTGCCATCGCCGAGGTCGCCGCAGTTCGCAATGCGGTCAGGATTGTCATCTCCGCAAGCATCGTCGGGTAGCCGCTATGCACGTCTGCAAGGACACCGAAGGCCGTAACGGTCTGGTAGCCCCTCTCCGGGTTCTTCGGGTGGCCGTTGACGTACTTGAAGCCGTACTGATGGCCGTCGCTCGCGGGCATGAGCTCGATCACCCCGTCACGTGAGTGAGCGGCGAGTCGAGGTGTCTTGTCGAAAGTCTGCCACCTTGCGAAGTCTTTTTCGACCTCTGCGGCCATTTCGACGAGGATCCGCTCCGCTCCACGGTCGGCGACCCACCGTGCCATCGACTCGACGTCGACGAACAGAACGCTCATGGTCTCAACTCCAGCGTTGCGCACTTGGCGCTTCCACCGGCTTTGATCAGTTCGCTCGTGTCGACTCCGATCGGATTGAATCCCCGCTCGCGAAGCTGCTCGTGGAACGCCACAGGCGTGTTTGAGACAACGACGTTGTACCCGTCGGACATGGCGTTGAGGCCGAACCCGCATGCGTCGCTCTCGTCGACGAGGATCGCGTCGGGGAACAGTTCGTTTAGGACCGAGACGCTGGAGTCGGAGAACGCGCCCGGAAAATATGCGACCGTGCGGTCATCGAGGACTGCCAGCGCCGTGTCGAGGTGGTAGAAGCGGGGATCGACAAGGTCGAGTGTGACGACCGGCACATCGAAGAATCGCCGCAGCTCCTCGTGGGCGGCGGAGGAAGTGCGAAACCCTGTTCCTGCCAGCATGATGTCCCCGACGCTAAGGACGTCTCCTTCGCCCTCATTTTGCTCGGTTGCAGTCGTGACGGTGCCGAAACCTTGGTCGTCGAACCAGCGACGGTAAGCCGGGCCTTCGCCTCGGCGCTCTGCGTGGGTGAAGTTCGCGACGAGAACGCGGCCGGCCCTGACGACGCCGGCGTTCGCAGCGAACACCATGTCCGGCAGGCCAGGGACTGGCTGGATCGTGTCAACGTGATGGCCGAGTCGCCGGTAGCAGTCCCTGAGCGCCGACCATTGCGCCATTGCCAGGTCGGCGTCCACCACGACGTCGGTGTCCATCCACGGATTGATCGAATAGGTCACCTCGAAGTGTGTCGGCGGGCACATGAGCAGGTGTCGCTTCGTAGGGATTCGAACTGTGTCTCGCAGGGCGGTGGCGGTGCTGGCAGACATAATCTCTCCTTGTCGTCTTGTAGTCATCGTAAAGACGACTAGCCCACAGATCAATGCCGCGATATTGCCTATGACCACCTATCCATTGCGTTGTTCACGTGATTCACGCAACGAATAGATGGTCCCGGCCTCGGGCGACCCTGATGCCTGCTACGGGGCGAGATATCTGGCGATGACCTCGGAGAGGCTCGCGATCCTGTCGCGGGTGGCGCGGTAGCCGCGAAGCGGACCGCCGATTGGATCGCTGACTTCGAGAGCGGATGGCAAGCTCAACAGGTCGGCGCGCCGGCGGCCCAGATGCAAGCGGGCAACCCTCTGACGGAGTTCGTCGCCGGGGTCGCTAGCAGGGTCGGTCAGTTCGTTGCTGGCGGATCTTCCTGGCCCGTCGGATGCGGTGGCCAGAGATGCGAACTCACCGATAAGGAAGGTCTTTGGCCAGGCGGCCTCGTCGAGCAGGGCGAGTTCCATGACGTGCTGACGTGTCATCGCCAATACGAGGTCTGCCTCGGCGAGCAGGGAGGTATTGACCGTGGTGCTCCGGTGGCGGGTCACGTCGAAGCCGATGTCGGCCATGACTTCGACGACTTCGGGTTCGGCGGGTGCTCCTGGAGGGCCGAACCCGGCTGAAGTAACGGTGAAATCGTGAGGTTGGACTTCGAGTATCGCCTTCGCCAGGAGGGCTTCGGCCATCGGGGAACGGCAACGGTTCGCGGAGCAGACGGTGAGGATGCTGAACGGTTTCATGATTGTCCCTTCGAATGTAACGTCGAGTCCGACGTGAAGCGAGGCGGGTACTCCCCGTTGTGGCAAAGTAAACGTGAGTGAAAACCCACCGAGACGCTCGCCCATCGCATCACGGACACTTGGCCGTCTGCAACTTGGAGAAACTGGACCATCTCGCAGCGGTTGAACCACTGTTCTCCTCGATATGGGGCGGCGGTGGATCCCCCACGGCTATGCCGGTCAACCTGCTCGTCGCTCTAGTGCATTCGGGCGGCTACGTCGGCGGGGCTTTCGACGGCGAGGAGTTGGTCGCTGCATCTGTCGGTTTCCTTGCCAGACGCAACGGTGTGATCGAGCTGCATTCCCACGTGACAGGCGTCGCGGTCGCCTTCCAAAGCAGCGGCGTCGGTCGGGCGTTGAAGGACCACCAGCGCAGCTGGGCTGCCTCGCAGGCGATAGCGGGCATCACATGGACTTTCGATCCGCTGTCGCGTCGCAATGGTTGGTTCAACTTGGTCAAGCTCGGCGCGCAGGCTGTGAGCTACCACCCGAATTTCTACGGTGCCATGCCCGACGCACAGAACGGAAGCGACGACACAGACCGCTGCATGGCACACTGGTCGACTGGGGAACCTTTTTTCCAAGATGCAGTTCGCAACGCCGCAGGTTACGAATCCCAGCTGGCGCTGAAGGTAGGGGTAGGCGATCAGCCGGTGAGAGTACCGACCGATTTGGACACTCCGGTCATCGCCTGTCAGGTACCCCGGGATATCGTTTCGATCCGAAAGACGGATCCGGGGCTCGCCCGAAGTTGGCGACTGGAACTTCGTGCTGTCATGGGGCCTGCCATGGCCGACGGCTATGTCGCAACGTCAATCACCAGCGACGGCATCTATCGCCTACTCCACCGTTCCCTGCTCGCTCAA
>JAKBBS010000073.1 GCA_021808425.1 Actinomycetes bacterium | reverse complement strand
AGCTGGCGTCCTTCGGAGCGAACTTCGACCGTGGCCCGAGCGGCCGGTGGCTTCTCGCCAGGGAAGGTGGGCATTCGGTGGCGCGTGTGGTCCACTCGGGGGGCGCAGCGACAGGAGCAGAGGTCGAAAGGACGCTCGTTGCGGCAGCCTCTGCGCTCGGCGTGACTCTCGTCGAGAACTGGTTCGCCGTTGACCTCATCGTGCGAGCGGGGCGTTGCGCAGGAGTGACCTTCCTCGCCACCGACGGGGCGGCGATCGACGTCGGAGCCCGCCACGTCCTTCTCGGTACCGGCGGGGCTGGCCAGCTCTACCCTGTCACCACGAACCCGCTGCAGTCGACCGGCGACGGTATCGCGATGGCGCTGCGCGCCGGGGCGGCGGTTGCTGACGTCGAGTTCGTGCAGTTCCACCCGACAGCCCTGCACGCAGGCAGCCCCGACGGGCCGCGAGTCCTGCTGAGCGAGGCACTTCGCGGCGAGGGGGCGATCCTTCGCGACGAGGCCGGCGAACGCTTCGTCGACGAGATGGCACCGCGAGACATCGTCGCGGCGAGCGTTGCGGAGCGTATCCGGTCGTCGGCCGGCGGCCACGTGTGGCTCGACCTTTCGGGCGTCTCGGACTTCTCCAGGCGGTTCGTGTCGCTGGCGGAGCGGGTAAGGCAGGCGGGGGTGGACCCCGATCGGGAGTGGTTACCGGTCGCTCCTGCCGCGCACTACATGTGCGGCGGGGTGATGGCCGACCTCGACGGAGCCACCACTCTTCCTGGGCTTTGGGTCGCGGGGGAGACGGCCTGCAGCGGGGTTCACGGCGCGAATCGTCTCGCTTCGAACTCGCTGCTCGAAGGGATGGTGTTCGCCGCGCGCGCCATCGACGCGATCCTTGCCGGAAAAAGTTCGCCGGATGCCACGGGAGTCCTTCGCGCACTGAACGCGCCGCCACCGAACGATGGCGGGGCTATCGGGGTGGAGCGGCTCCATCGCAACGCCAGCACGGCGGCAGGACCGCTGGAACGGGCCTCCGAGACGGCGCTGTGCTGCGACCGAGGTGCGGGCACGGCGAGCGATGATCGCCGCCGGCTCCAAAAGGCAATGGCCGACGGTGTCGGGGTCCTGCGAGACGCGGGCTCTCTCTCCGAGGCCGCCGGAGTTGTTGACGTCATCCGCCACCGATACGAGCGCGGACGCAAGGACGTCGCAAGCGGCTTGACGTCGCTCGAGATCCGGAACCTGGCCGAGGTGGCATCGGCGGTCATAGCGGGCGCGCAGGCGCGAACCGAGAGTCGGGGAGGGCATCGACGGAGCGACTTTCCCTCGACCCTCGACGCGATGTCGTGTAGGTTCGTGCAGTGAAACACACGTGGGTCGACCCGCCGCTCCTCGCTGTCAGGGAAGTGGTGGCCAGGGCGCTCGCCGAGGACTTCGGGGTCCAAGGTGACCTCACGGCTGGGCTGGTCGACGACGACGCCACCGTCGAGGCAGTCCTGGTCGCCCGCCAGGACGGGGTCCTCGCTGGACGGCTCGCGGCCCACGAGGCGTTCGTCGCCGTGGACCCTGGAGTCGAGGTGTCGTGGAGCTTGTCGGACGGGGACGAACTGACACGGGGAACAGTGATAGGACGGGTGCAAGGTCGCTTGTCGTCGGTGTTGAGCGCCGAGCGGACCGCGCTCAACCTGCTCTGCCACCTCTCGGGGATAGCGACGTCGACCCGGCGGTATGTCGAGGCGGCGGGAGCAGCGTCGAAGATCCGCGACACCCGCAAGACGACCCCCGGGCTGCGGTCGCTCGAGAAAGCCGCTGTTCGAGCGGGGGGCGGTGTCAATCACCGGGCGTCGCTTTCGGACGCGATACTCGTCAAGGACAACCACCTTGCGGGAGTCGGTATCGAACGCGCAGTAGCCCTGGCTCACGAGCGGTGGCCCGGGGTCATCTGCGAAGTGGAGTGCGATACCCTCGATCAGGTAAAGAGGGGGTTGGCGGCTGGCGCCGACATGATCTTGCTCGACAACATGACTCCCGCCGAGGTCGCCGTAGCCGTCGGTGTGGTAGCCGGCCGGGTCAAAGTCGAGGTGTCTGGTGGTGTGACGCTGGATAGTGTCGGCGAGTACGCCTCCGCGGGGGCAGACCTGATCTCCGTCGGGGCGATCACGCACTCGGCTCCGATCCTCGACATCGGGTTGGACTTGGACCCGGGGAGGTGAGCCGATGCTCGTTGCCATCGACGTAGGCAACACCCAAACCGTCGTCGGAGTCTTCGAGGCGGGAGACGGTCCAGGTGGCAGCGGGCCTAAGCTCGCATGTCACTGGCGTGTAGCGACCGTGGCGTCGCGCACCGCCGACGAGCTCGCACTCATGGTCTTGCAGTTGTTCCGGATGCAGGGATTCGAATCGACCGATGCGATCACGGGAATAGTCGTCGGGTCCGTCGTTCCCCGGCAGCGTTCGGCTCTACGGGAGATGGCCGCTAAATGGTTCAACGCCGAAACGCTCGTAGTGGAGCCCGGGGTGCGCACTGGAATGCCGATCCACTACGACAACCCCAAGGAGGTCGGAGCCGATCGGATCGCGGACGCGGTTGCTGCGTTCGAGCGATACGGTGGCCCGACGATCGTCATCGATTTCGGAACGGCCACGACGTTCGAAGTTGTCTCCGAAGCCGGCGAGTATCTGGGCGGCGTGATCATCCCGGGTATCGAAATATCTCTGGAAGCACTCTTCAGCAGGGCAGCGCTGCTATCGCGGGTCGAACTCGTCGAGCCGCGCCGCGTCCTGGCGAAAAACACGGTGGAGTCGATCCAGTCGGGCGTCATATACGGCTTCGCGGCTCAAGTCGACGGGCTTTGCAGGCGTCTCGAAGACGAGGTAGGGGCTTCGACGGTCGTAGCGACGGGAGGCCTGGCCGGCTTGATCGCGCCGCACTCCGAGGCCATCGACTACCACGACCCTTGGCTAACTTTGGAGGGACTTCGCATCATTTTCGGACGTAACCAGCAGTGAGTGATCCACAGCCGTTGTCGCATGCGGATTCAGTCCCCTACCGAGTCGAACCAGACGCAAAAGCCGCAGCGCTGGCTGAGCAGTTCCACGACCTGCCCGAGCAGTCCGAGACCGGCGTCACCGTCACCGTCGCGGGGCGGCTCATGCTGCGACGTGAGATGGGGCGGGTCGCGTTCGCCAGCCTTCACGACTCGAGCGGCTCCATCCAGCTTTTCGCAGGGCGTGCGTGGACAGACGGCTTCGCCGAGTTCACCAGGCTGTCCCTCGGGGACTGGATAGCCGCAACCGGCGAGGTCGTGACAACCAAGACAGGGGAGTTGTCGGTAAAAGTTGCGAGCTGGCAGCTTCTCGCCCGAGCTCGCAGAGGTTTCGGCGACAAGTGGCACGGCATCTCCGATGTCGACACCCGCTACCGCCAGCGCTACGCGGATCTGTGGGCAAATGACGGTTCTCGGCGCGTGCTGCTCTTGCGCAGCAAGCTCGTCTCGTGGATCCGACGCTGGCTGGAAGGCCAAGATTTCGTGGAAGTAGAGACGCCGATCTTCCACCCGACGCCGGGCGGCGCTACGGCGCGGCCTTTCACGACGCACCACAACGCCTTGGACGTCGACCTCTATCTGCGCATCGCTCCGGAGCTGTACCTGAAGAGGCTTGTGGTCGGTGGCTTCGAGCGGGTCTTCGAAGTGGCGAGAGTCTTCCGAAACGAAGGTCTGTCACCTCGGCACAACCCCGAGTTCACGATGCTCGAGCTTTACCAGGCGTACGCTGATTACACCGACATGATGGCCATCACCGAGAATCTCGTCGCGGGCGCCGCGATGCAGATCCTCGGGACGACCGAGATCAGCTACGGCGGGCGGCCCCTGTCGCTTTCGCTACCTTGGCGGCGGGCGACCCTCACCGACCTGATCGCCGAGCATGCAGGGCTGTATCTGGACCTCGATATGCCCGACGATGAGATGCGAAGCGCCGCCCGCTCGGTGGGGGTGACGCCCGAGCCGGGGTGGGGTAAAGGAAAGGTCCTCCTCGAGATATATGAGAAGACGACCGAAGCGCGCCTTTGGGGTCCCGTATTCGTCACCGACTACCCCAAGGAGGTGTCGCCTCTAGCGCGCGATCATCGCTCCCGCGCGGGGTATGTCGAGCGCTTCGAGGGGATAGTCGCCGGGCGGGAGCTGTGCAACGCTTTCAGCGAGCTGAACGATCCGGGCGAGCAGCGATTGCGTTTCGAGGCGCAGGCCGCGGCGAAAGCCGCCGGCGACGACGAAGCCATGTCCATAGACGAGGACTACCTGCGGGCCCTCGACTTCGGTCTCCCCCCGACCGGCGGCCTCGGGATCGGAGTCGATCGGCTAGTGATGCTGCTAGCGGACGCGGACGCAATCCGCGACGTGATCGCTTTTCCGACGCTGCGCCCAGAGACTTTCTAGCCCCGATACTCGGTTCTCAGCGGGCGTCTTCGAGCTCGTCTACGAGCCCGTGCCCGACGAGCCCGAGGATTGCAATGCTGTCCCTGGTAGCTCCGGACGTGAGAGGCTCACCACGGCGCAGCGGTTCGAGCGCAGCCTCGGCGCTCGCGGCCCAATGGCGAGCGGTGGCGATCGAGGAGTCGATTGCGGTCGTGGACAGCACCAGGTCGCGGGCCTTGTCCCGCGAAACTGTGTCGAGCCGTGTCCCAAGGATCGCCCTCAGGTCGTCGCCGACGCCTGGTATCGCAAGAGTCCGAAGCACCGGGAGGGTGTAGGTGCCTTCGACCATGTCGTGGCCGGCCGGTTTGCCGAGGTCGTAGTCGGTCGAGATCAGATCTTTGACGTCGTCCCATATCTGGAATGTCATCCCGAGCGCATACCCGTAGTCAGTCAAGGCTTCCACCTCGACCGGTGAAGCGCCGAAAGTGACCCCGCCGACACGGGCTGCTGTGGCCATGAGCGACGCAGTCTTGCCGGCGATGGACGCCACGTAGGATTCCTCGCTTCGGGTCACGTCGTAGGCGAAGCGCATCTGGCCGACCTCGCCTTCGCACAGTTTCCCGATGGTACGAGCCAGCAGAGCGGCGATTTCCGTTCCGAGGGACGCGGCGATCTCCGACGCCCGCGCAAGCAGGAAGTCGCCGGCGAGGATCGCCACCAAGTTCCCCCACTTGGCGTTCGCGCTCATCACCCCCCGCCGCGAGGTCGCCTCGTCCATCACGTCGTCGTGGTAGAGCGAGCCGAGGTGCACCAGCTCGACCGCCACGGCACCTTCGACGACATCGTCGGGAGGATCGACCCCCGAGCCGCAAGCCTGGGCCGCGGCGAGCACGAGGGCCGGGCGCAGCCGTTTGCCTCCCGCGTTGACGAGGTGCGAAGCGACCTCCGCCAAAAATGGGTCCTCGCCGGAGGTCGCCTTGGCAAGGGACACCTCGACCTTGTCCAGCGCGGACTCGATTCCGGGAAGGCGGAGGGTCTCTGCGGCGTTCATCTGCTACGAGGGTACGCTACGCCCGAGCTAAACAGGAACCCGGAACGTTCCGATGCAACTTGGAGGACATCGTGAGAGAGGTGGCCGCCGAACGAACTAACTCGCCAGGGTCCGGGTAGACTAAGCAGACGGAGGACCGGAATGTTCGAACGTTTTACTGACAGAGCCCGTAGAGTCCTGGTCTTAGCCCAGGAGGAGGCGCGACTCCTCAATCACAACTTCATCGGAACCGAGCACATACTTCTCGGGCTGATCCACGAGGGCGAGGGGGTAGCTGCCAAGGCGCTGGAATCCCTCGGTGTCAGCCTCGAAGCTGTCCGCGAGAAGGTTGAGGAGACGATCGGCCCAGCCGGGTCGTCGACTACAGGCTCCCCGCCATTCACCCCGAGGGCCAAGAAGGTGCTGGAGCTGTCGTTGCGCGAGGCTCTGCAACTAGGCCACAACTACATCGGGACGGAGCACATGCTTCTCGGCTTGGTGCGCGAGGGCGAAGGTGTGGCCGTGCAGGTCCTCGTCAGCCTTGGTGCCGACCTCGGCCGTGTACGCCAACAGGTGATCCAACTTCTGTCTGGCTACCAGGCTCCGGGGGGCAAAGAAGCCGCCGCCGCGGGCGTGGGGCCGTCGGCTGGCCAGGATGCTCCCACGAGCTCTCCTGTCCTCGACCAGTTCGGCCGGAACCTGACGCAGCTGGCTCGCGAGCGCAAACTCGATCCGGTCATCGGCAGGGAGCGCGAGATCGAGCGTGTCATGCAGGTGCTGTCGCGGCGCACGAAGAACAACCCGGTGCTGATCGGCGAGCCCGGCGTCGGCAAGACGGCCATCGTGGAAGGGCTTTCACAGAAGATCGTCTCCGGCGAGGTACCCGAGACCATCAAGGGCAAGCAGCTTTACACCCTCGACTTGGGCGCTTTGGTAGCTGGATCACGTTATCGAGGGGACTTCGAGGAGCGCCTCAAGAAGGTCCTGAAAGAGATCCGCACACGAGGCGACATCATTCTCTTCATCGACGAGCTGCACACCCTCGTGGGGGCCGGAGCGGCAGAAGGGGCGATCGACGCTGCTTCGATCCTAAAGCCGATGCTAGCCCGTGGCGAGCTGCAGACCATCGGCGCGACCACCCTCGACGAGTACCGCAAGCACCTCGAGAAGGACGCAGCGCTCGAACGGCGCTTCCAGCCGATCAAGGTCGACCAGCCTTCGCTGCCTCACACGATCGAGATTCTCAAAGGTCTGCGCGACCGCTACGAGGCTCACCATGGTGTGACCATCACCGACCAAGCGGTTGTCGCAGCTGCGAACCTCGCTGACCGCTACATTGCGGATCGTTTTCTCCCCGACAAGGCGATCGACCTGATCGACGAGGCCGGCAGCCGCCTGCGTATCCGCCGGATGGCGACACCTGCCGACTACAAGGCGATCGAGGACGAGATCGCAAGGGTGCGGCGCGAGAAGGAAGTGGCGATCGAGAAGCAGAATTTCGATCAGGCCAAGAAGCTGCGCGAGCGCGAGGAGGAGATGCTCCAGCGCAAGGCGGCCAAAGAGCAGGAGTGGCGCGCTGAGGGTGTTGACCTCTTCGACGTCGTCGACGAGGAAGTTATAGCCGAGGTTCTCGCTAACTGGACCGGGATCCCGGTCTACAAGCTCACCGAAGAGGAGACAGCGAAGCTTCTCCGTATGGAGGACGAGCTTCACAAGAGGGTCATCGGCCAGAGCGATGCCATCAAGGCCGTCTCGAAGGCGATCCGCCGTACCCGTGCAGGCCTCAAGGACCCGAAGAGGCCGAGCGGCTCGTTCATCTTCCTCGGGCCGTCAGGCGTCGGCAAGACCGAGACCGCGAAGACGCTCGCCGAGTTCCTCTTCGGCGACGAGGATTCGCTGATCCAACTCGACATGTCGGAGTACATGGAGAAGCACACTGTGAGCCGTCTCGTCGGATCGCCTCCGGGCTATGTAGGCTACGAGGAGGGTGGTCAGCTGACCGAGGCGGTCCGCCGCAAGCCTTTCTCGGTGGTCCTCTTCGACGAGATCGAGAAAGCGCATCCCGACGTTTTCAACTCGCTGCTTCAGATCCTCGAGGACGGAAGGCTCACGGATGCGCAGGGCCGCACCGTCGACTTCAAGAACACGGTGATCATCATGACCTCGAACCTCGGCACGGCCGACCTTCGCAAGGCGTCGGTCGGGTTCGCCAAGACCAGCGAAGCGGTGACCTACGAGAAGATGAAGCTAAAGGTGCACGACGCCTTGAAAGCCCACTTCCGGCCGGAGTTCCTGAACCGTATCGACGATGTCATCGTCTTCCACGAGCTGACAAAGGACGAGGTCACGGAGATCATCGACCTGATGATCATGAGGCTTCAGGGATCAGTGGAAGCCCAGGGTCTCAACTTGGAGCTGACCCAGGAAGCAAAGTATTTCGTTGTGGACCGCGGGTACGACTCGACTCTCGGTGCGAGACCGCTGCGCCGCGCGTTGCAGCGCCTCGTGGAGGACCCTCTCTCAGAGCGGATCCTCTGGAAGGAGTTCCGTGCCGGCGAGACGATTCTCGTCGACGTGGGGACCGACGAGGAGACCGGCGAACCGGCGCTCGTGTTCCGGCAGGTCGAACCGATCGTGCCGCCACCCGTCGAGATGGCGGGGGCGGGTAGCAGCGACTAGACGGTCACACCCGGGTCGTAGCCTGGCGGCATGGTCGTGTCGTCAAGCCAGTTTCGGTGTAGCAGTTGCGATGCGGTGGCGCCCCGATGGGTGGGGCGCTGCCCGCAATGCCAGTCTTGGAACAGTCTCGTCGAAGAGGCGCGTACCCCGGCCCCACCTAGTCGACGCCTTGCGTCAGGCGCCCGCTCAGGGCGGGCAGGTTCCGGCCCTGTCAAGTTAGTCGCACTTGCCAGCATCGGCGCGCAGCCGGTGCCGACAGGTATTGGCGAGCTGGATCGGGTTTTGGGAGGCGGGATCATCCCATCGTCGGTCACTCTTCTGGCAGGCGAGCCTGGAATCGGCAAGTCGACGTTGGTCCTACAGACGCTTGCTGCGTGCGCTAGGAAGGGCGTCACGAGCCTTCTCGTCTGTGCCGAGGAGGCACCCGAGCAGGTGCACCGCCGCGCAATCCGCCTCGGACTGCTCGAGGAAGGCATGTGGATCACCTCCGCGTCCGACGTCGAGTCGGTAGCCGGCACTGTGTGCGAGATGCGTCCGGGGGTGACGGTCGTCGACTCGATCCAGACGGTTTCGGTGTCAGACGTTGCTTCGCCCGCCGGCTCCGTTGCGCAGGTTCGCGCAGCCTCCCAGCTTCTCTCGGACTCAGCCCGCTCGTCGGGCTCTGCGATGGTGCTGATCGGCCACGTCACCAAGGACGGGTCGATCGCAGGCCCGCGGATCCTCGAGCACCTCGTCGATACGGTGCTCTCCTTCGAAGGCGACCGCCATCAGAGCTTCAGGATCCTGCGCGCCGTCAAGCACCGTTTCGGAGCGGTAGGCGAGATGGCGATGTGGGAGATGACCGCTTCGGGCCTCGCCGAAGTGCGAGATCCGGCCCGGATGGTCCTAGCCGATCGCCAACCCGGGCTGCCCGGCTCGGCGATATTCGCGTCGATGGAAGGCCAGAGACCGATGCTCGTAGAGGTCCAGGCTCTTGTCGCGCGCAACTTCGGCGGTTCAGCGCGCAGGTCCGCTTCAGGCTACGACCAAGGGCGGTTGGCGCAGGTGCTGGCGGTTCTCGAAGCGAGGGTCGGTCTCAGCCTCGCCAGCAACGACGTGTACGTGTCCGCTGTGGGAGGAGTGCGACTCGACGACCCGGGTGCCGATCTGGCGGTAGCGATGGCTGTGACCTCGGCGAGCACCACGCGCGTAGTCGACCAAGGCCTGGTCGTCGTCGGGGAGATCGGCTTGGGTGGGGAGCTTCGCAGCGTGGCGAACATGTCGACGCGCCTGGTTGAAGCAGCGAGACACGGATTCGCCCGTGCCACGGTGCCGCGCGGGACCGAGCGGGTACAGGGAATTGCGATGCAGCCAGCAGTGACGCTGGGCGAAGCGCTGAACGCGGGTCTGAGGCACACCTCGGCGCCCCCTCGACTTCGTGTGCTCGGCGCTTAGATCGTCGGCGCTGACGGCTGCATTGCGTTTAGCTCCTAGCGGGCACGCTGTTCGAGGCGCTCGCGCGAGATGATCCGGTAACGGCGGTCTGTCTGTTCGATCCAACCGAGGCGGATGAAAGCGGCGATCGCCTTGTTCACCCGCTCGCGCGACGCCCCCACCAGTCCCGCAAGCTCCTCCTGCGTGATGGGAAGCGCGAACTCGTCGCTCGCGCCCGCCATCTCGAGGAGGCGCTTGGCTGTTCGCCCTGTCACATCGAGCAGCACGGCGTCAGCAAGATCCGAGTCTGTCGCACGGAGGCGGCGCACCAAGAGATGCACTACGTTCCAAAGAAGGACCGGAGAATCATCGAGCGCCGACCGGACAGGCTCGTACGGGATGCGAAGGACTTTGGATCGCTCCAGCGCCCGGGCCGAAGTCGAGCGCTGTCCGTCGTCGAACAAGGGCATTTCGCCGAATACGTCTCCGCGCTCGGTGAGCGCGATTAGAGACTCCCGGCCGTCAGGGGAGCGCCGACCGAGCCCGACTCTGCCGGTGTCGACGACATAGAGGTCGGATGCGTCGTCGCCTTCCTCGAAGATGACAGCGTTGCGCTTGCACGTCACTGCTTCGACGTGTCCGAGCATGCGCTGCAGCGTCGAGTCGTCGAAAGCCGAGAACAGTTCAGATTTGCCGAGCAATTCCAGGTCGGTCATGGTCGCTCCGAGGATACCCTCAACTGCACGGCCGACGCCGAGCCGTAGTGTTGCACCCGCTGCGGCACGCCTGCCCACGGCTGGTATCCTGGAGACCGGAGAACGACTTTCTCGTCTGGAGACGCATGACTTTCGATGTTGGAGACAAGGTCGTCTACCCGCACCACGGCGCGGCGACCGTGGAACGCCGAGAAGTTCGCGAGGCGTTCGGCAAGACAACCGAGTACTTGATACTCAGACTTGCTTACGGGGACCTGACTTTGATGGTCCCTGCCGACAGCACCGACGACGTCGGCCTCCGGGAGGTCATCAACGACGAAGAAGTGGAAGAGGTGTTCGCTGTCCTTCGCAAAAAGGATGTTCGAATGCCGACCAACTGGTCCCGTCGTTACAAGAACCATGTGGAGAAGCTCAAATCGGGGGACATCTACCAAGTCGCCGAAGTTGTGCGGAACCTCTCCAACCGTGACAAGGACAAGGGCCTTTCGGCCGGCGAGAAGCGGATGCTGAGCCGTGCGCGCCAGATCCTCGTTTCGGAGTTGACTTTCGCGATCGGCGTAAGCGAGAACGAGGCCGAGAAGAAACTCGACGAGGCTCTCCCTTAGGGGCTCAGCGACTGGCACCACAAGTTCAAGTAGCGTCGCGGCGTGCTGATGCGGATGACGTCCCTGCTTGTCCAAACTCTACGTGACGACCCGGCCGAGGCCGAACTGGTCAGCCACAAGCTCCTGCTTCGAGCCGGCTACGTGAGGCGGGTCGGCCCAGGTGTCTACTCGTGGCTGCCCCTCGGTCTCGCGGTGCTTCGGCGCGTCGAGGAGATTATCCGGGAGGAAATGGCGTCCATTGGTGCTCAGGAGGTCCTGCTTCCAGCGATGATCCCCCGTGAGATCTTCGAGCGAAGCGGCAGGTGGGCTGACTATGGGGACGCTCTGTTCAGGCTGAAGGACCGCCGAGGTGTGGATTACCTGCTCGGCCCGACCCACGAGGAGCTCTTCACCCTCATGGTCAAAGGCGAGTGCTCATCCTACAAGGACCTCCCACTCTCACTTTTTCAGATACAAACCAAGTTCCGCGACGAAGCGCGCCCGAGAGCGGGAGTGCTGCGGGGACGCGAGTTCCTCATGAAGGACTCGTACTCCTTCGACATCGACGACGACGGATTGGAGCGCTCCTACCGAGCGCACCGGGACGCTTACGAGCGCATATTCCGCCGCCTCGGCCTCGACTACCGCATCGTGTCGGCCGTCTCGGGGGCGATGGGGGGCTCTGCGTCGGAGGAGTTCATTGCGCCGGCAGACGGCGGAGAGGACACGTTCGTGGCGTGCTCGAACTGCGATTACGCGGCGAACGCCGAAGCGGTCGAGCTGGCAGTTGTCATGTCAGCGGACGTCGACCACCCGCCGAGCGTCGTCATCGACACCCCCGACACCCCGACCATCTCGACTCTCGTCGAGCGCCTCGCATCGATGGGCTTCGACCGGACATTCAGCGCGGCGGACACCTTGAAGAACGTCGTCGTCAAGACGCGACCACCGGGCACGGAGTCGTGGAGCCTGCTCGTGGTAGGGATCCCCGGCGACCGAGAGGTCGACATGAAGCGCCTCGGAGCCCAACTTGAACCAACTGAGGTAGCCCCGGCCGAGGGGGCCGACCTCGAAGCCGTCCGGGGCCTGGTCCGTGGATACATCGGGCCGCAACGCCTCGCCGGGCTCGGCGTTCGCTACCTTGTGGATCCTTTGGTGACAGAAGGCAGCTCGTGGGTCACCGGGGCCAACGAACCCGGCCGTCACGCTATCGACGTGGTGCGCGGCCGCGACTTCCGCCCAGACGGGGAGATCGGCGCGGTCGAGGTCCGCGACGGGGACCGTTGCGTCCGCTGCGGGGGTCTTCTGCGCATCGCGAGAGGCATCGAGCTGGGGCATGTCTTCCAGCTCGGACGGAAATATGCGCAGGCGTTCGGCCTGGACGTGACGGGTCCCGACGGTCGGCCGCTGACGGTGACGATGGGTTCTTACGGCATCGGGGTTTCCCGCGCTGTCGCGGCGATCGCGGAGCAGACCGCTGACAGCTCGGGGCTTCGCTGGCCGCCGTCTGTGGCGCCTGCGGACGTGCACCTTCTCGTGACAGGAAAAGGTGACGAGCCTTACGAACGCGCCGAGGCGCTCGCCGCCCAATTGCAGGAGTTCGGGTTGCGGGTGCTCTACGACGACAGGGTCGGGCCGTCGGCGGGAGTGAAGTTCGCTGATTCAGAGCTCCTCGGGATCCCCGTGGTCGTCGTTGCCGGCCGGGGTCTCGCGCAAGGCACGATCGAAGTGCGGGAACGCTGGAGTGGGACGCGGACCGACGTTGCTTTAGGGGAAGCCGCACGACGGATAGCCGAGATCGTCGCCGGGCGGCCTGCGGTCTCGGGCTGATGAGGCTGCTTCAGTGAGCGTCTGGGCGGTGGTGGTTGCCGCAGGGGGTGGAAGGCGTTTCGGCGCGGCGAAGCAGTTCGCTGATCTCGCCGGACGGCCTGTCGTGGATTGGTCGCTTGATGTCGCGCGAAGTGTCTGCGACGGAACTGTGCTGGTCGTGCCCGCTGACGCGCCCGGGAAGTACGCAGTCCTCGACGGCGCAAGCGCGGAGGGCGGTGCGGGCGCGGAGGGGGTCAGCACTGCGGCGAACGGCGGGGGCGGACGTCCCGCTTATGTCATCGTCGTCGGGGGCGCAACACGCTCGGAGTCTGTGCGCAGAGGCCTGGCGGCGGTCCCTCAGGGCGCTGACGTGATCGTCGTCCACGATGCGGCACGGCCTCTTGCGCCGATCGGTCTTTGGCGGGCTGTCGTTTCGGCTGTAGAGGCGGGGGCCGACGGTGCTATTCCCGGCGCACCCGTATCGGACACAGTCAAGCGGATAGGCGACGGGGGACAGCTGGTGACCCTGGATCGCTCCGAGCTCGTCGCGGTCCAAACGCCGCAGGCGTTTGTTGCTTCGGTGCTCAGGCAGGTCCACGCGGGAGGCGACGACGCAACCGACGACGCCGCCCTCGTCGAGGCGGCCGGCGGTCGAGTCGAGCTCGTCCAAACGACGAGCGAGAACCTCAAGATCACTTCGCCGATCGATCTGGTCGTCGCCGCGGCGTTGATCGGCGCTCACGGGGCCGTCGCACGGTGATCTGTTGAGCACGCCAAGGGTCGGCCAGGGCTTCGATATCCACCCGTTCGGCGACGACCCGCAGCGGCCGCTCCTTCTCGCCGGAGTGCGCCTTCCGGGACGCGGCCTGGTCGGCCACAGCGACGCGGACGTGGTGGCGCACGCAGTAGCCGACGCTCTTTTGGGAGCGGGTGGGATGGGCGACATCGGGACACTTTTTCCAGACAGCGATCCGGACCTTGCGGGCGTCGACAGCATGAGCCTGCTCGCCCGGGTCGTCTCCGATGTCGGGTTGCGGTTCTCGATCGGCAACGTCGATGTGACCGTGATAACCGAAGAGCCGAGGATCGCCCCCTACCGAGCCGAGATGTGCGAGCGGCTCTCGGCGGTGTTGGACGCGCCAGCGAGTGTGAAGGCGAAACGAGCTGAGGCGCTCGGAGCGATCGGCCGCGGAGAAGGCATTGCGTGTCTCGCCGTCGCTCTCGTGGTCGAACGCTGATGGGACAGCCGCGGCGGGGGAGGCGCCCGGCCGGAGCAAGTGGGAGCGCACGGGGCGTGGGTGGGAGCGCACGGGGCGTGGGTGGGGGCGCCCCAGACGCCGGTGGCGGCCAGCGTGGCGGTGGCGGTGGCGGTGCCCCTGTCTCTGGGCGTAGGGGTATCGGTGGGGAGCAGGTCGAAGGGGTGCAGGCGGTGCGGGAACTGCTCGTGGCCCGACGCCGCCGGGTCATCTCGGTGACGATCTCGGACCCGAGCGGGCGATCGGAGCCCCTCGCCGAGATAGCGCAAATCGCTGCGAGCGCGAGCTACCAACCCGACCGACCGCCCGAACACAGCGGCGCTCCTCGCCACGTGGAGGTGCGCTACGTCGAGCGTGAAGTGCTCGAGAGGCTTGCGGTCAGTGATGCGCCGCAAGGTGTCGTGGCGTTCGCCGAGGCGATCGAGAGCACCGAACTTTCATCCCTCACAACCCGCGGCGTCGGTGGGCCGACCCCGTTCCTTGTCGTCTTGGACGGGATTACCGACCCGCACAATCTCGGTGCTGTGATGCGGAGCGCTCTCGGGTCGGGGGTGACCGGCCTCGTGATCCCCAAACACCGGTCGGCCCGGCTGAGCCCGGCGGCGCTCAAGGCGGCAGCCGGCGCGGCCGAGCATCTGCCCATCGCCGAAGTGGCGGGGGTTCCTGCTGCGCTGCGCCAGCTCGACCAGGATGGAGTTTGGACGGTCGGTTTGGACTCTGCGGCAACGACGGTTATCTGGGAGCTGGCGGTAGCCGACCAACCACTGGCATTGGTGTTAGGAGCCGAGGGGGGAGGCCTTTCGCCGCTCACCGCCCGGCGATGCCGAGCCATGGTGGGAATACCGCTGCAGGGCCCTCTTGGATCGCTCAACGTGTCGGTGGCTGCTGCCGTCGCCTGCTTCGAGGTTGCTCGTCGGCGTGCGACGGCGGATCCCGGCTGACGGTCGGCCGCCTGGCGGCTGCTTGGCGGCGGATCGAGTCGACACCTAAGGTCGCCTACGATGACCGGGTGCAAGACGTAGCCGAACCCGTGCCCGCCACGACGACTCCGGGTGCAGAGCAAATCGAGGTCCGCCAGTTCCGTTTCGAACGGCCTCCGGGCGGCACAACGCTCCTTCTGGTACGGCACGGCGAGTCGGCCCCGGCCAGGTCTGACAGGCCGTTCCCGCTAGTCGACGGCCACGGCGACCCGGAGCTCGATCCCCATGGAG
>JAKBBS010000072.1 GCA_021808425.1 Actinomycetes bacterium | reverse complement strand
GCGGGGCGCCTCGTCTGACGTTCCGGCCGGAAGACTGCGCTGGCGCATCTGCTCGAGCTGCGCACGGGCCGCCATCTGCTGGGCGAACAAGGTCGCTTGGATCCCGTGGAAGAGGCCCTCTAACCATCCGACGAGCTGCGCTTGGGCCACGCGAAGCTCTGACTCGCTCGGAATCTCTCCCGGCCCGAACGGGGAGGACAGCCTCGCAAGCTCGTCTCGAAGGTCGGAGGACAAACCCTCGGAGAGCTCCGCAACGGAGGTGTCGTATATCTCTCGAAGGCGCGTCCGGGAAGCCTCGTCGAGCGGCGCTTGGCGGACCTCGTCGAGAAGCTGCTTGATCATCGAGCCGATCCGCATCACCTTGCCTGGCTGTTCGACCGCTTCGCGATCGGTCGTCGGCGGCTCCTGGCCGGGCTCGACCCCGACTACGAAGATCTGCTCGGAAACCGGTTCGGGGCTTTGCTGATTCGCCATATTCCTACAGTCTGCCGCGACAGGCGACGAGAGGAACAAACATCTCAGCTGGCGTGAGAGATCCGTGCCTGCAAACAAGCTTGCGGCTATCGGGCGAATCGGACGGCTCCACGAAAGCAACCGGCTCGTAGGCTGCTACGGCTACGTCCCCAAGCCTGGCGCGCACCACCGGAGCGATCGGACCGCCGAACCATTCGAGCTTCTCGACTTCCTCGAACGTCGCTACCCAGGCCTGGTGGCCGTAGAGGTCCCTCACCTTGGCGGCGAGACGCTCCGGGGAGCCCGCCTCGGCGTCCGCGCAGTGAAGCCAGCGCAGGCGCGCCTCGCCGCTTATCATCGAGATGCCCCCTATGCGATCGGCGTCGAGCTCTACGAGGTTCGGGCCGACCTCGACTTGGCCGTGGTCGGCTGTCACGACGAGGGCGGCGCTCCTCGGCAGTGAATCGAGGATGTCGCCGACGATACGGTCCAACGCGACGAGTTCGGCGTCGTAGTAGGGGCTGAAGCCCTTGGCGTGGGCGATCCTGTCGACCCCGTCGTAGTACGCGTAGACGAAACGCTCGCCACTCGAGATCAGGCGCGCGACGTCGATCGCCATCTCGGAGACCTGGCTCCAGCCGACTTGGCGGGCGCCGCGCTGGTGGGCGACGGTAAAGCCGGACCCTGCGAAGTCCGCTTTGCTCACGACAGGCACGCTGACCCCCCCAAACGGGGTGCACGCCTGGAACGTCGCGGGATCGACGAACGGGCGGGCGTCACCGGCCTTCGTCCTCCACTTGAGGACGTTCATGATTTCCGGTGCCTGTGGTCCGTCCACGACGACCTTGTAGCCGACGAGGCCGTGACTCGCCGGGGGAGCTCCGACGACGAGCGACGTGAGCGCTGTCGCGGTAGTACTGGGCACCACCGACGTGATAGGGCGACCTTGGAGCTGCGAGATGTTGGAGAGCATCCCGAGGCGCTCGGCGAGCTGCAGCCAGCCGAGCCCGTCCACCACGAGCAGCACCACCTGCTCGGCCGTCGAAACTGGCCCGGGAAGCCACACCGGCCGGCAGCCTGGGGCTTCCATGAGCGCGGGCACCACGGTCGCGAGGTTGACACCACGGTAGTCGGGGACTACCGCCAGCGGCTGGCCCGTCTCTGTCAAGGTCACGGCACCACCCTAGAGCTACCATGTGACGGTGAAGGTTTCGACCCGGGGGGACTATGCCAGCAGGGCGCTGCTTTCACTGGCTCTCCACGACGGAGAGTCGGACCCGACCTCGGTTCGAGACGTCGCGGAACGGACCGGCCTTCCACAACCGTACCTAGAGCAGATTCTGCTGGCTCTGAAAGGCGCCGGTATCGTCCGGTCCAAGCGGGGGGTTGGCGGCGGGTACATTCTCGCCAGGCCGCCCGAGGAGATCACGCTCGGCCAGATCGTGAGCGCTGTCGACGGGCCGATTCAGGCCGGTGACTTCGGCGAACCCCACCAGAACGGCGCGTGCGACCACGAGGGCCAGTGCATCCTCCTCTCCGTTTGGTCCGAGGTCGGAGTTCACATGCGCCGCCACTTGGATTCCTTTACGCTCGCGGATATCGCGGCGCGAGCTCGCGGGATGCCGGCCGGCTGAACGATCAGGCGCCGTGCGCGTGGAGGCGGTGTTGCGCAGCCAGGTGGGAGTGGCCGACCCCGAGGGCTTGGCCTACCCGGCCTTCGATGCCCGGCCACGGTACCCTGTAGGCGCAGGCGTCGCAGTTCACCGCCGAGGCTCCGACGAGGGACTCGTTGAAGCGAGCGACGATCGGGTCGACGAGGCGCACGTCCGGTCCGAGGTGGCCGCAGTCGACCAGCTCGACTCCCGTCATCGCCGCCCAGTCCGCCAGCTCGTTGCGTCCCCGCTCGATCAGGATCCCGTAACACAGGTACCACCACGACAGCGCTATCTTCGTGTAGCCGAGCGTGACAAGCGTCTGGGCCGCCTCGAGGACGGTCGGCTTCGTGACCCCGCTGAAGCCGACGCTGAACGTCGGCGCCCCCGTCCATTCCGCTATCAGTCGCGCAGCTTTAAACGAGTCGCCGTTCGCGTCTGGGTCAGACGTGCCTCGCGACACCACGAGTAGCGGCAGCCCTCCCGCCGAGGCCTCGACCACCGAGGTCCCAAGGACTTCCACCGCCGCCCGCGCGACGCCCAGTGGGCTGGCGAAGTTGAAGTCGACTGTTGGGTGGCGTCGTCGTGCTTCGAGCACGATCGCCGGGACATCGCTTTTCGCGTGGCCTGCTCCGAGGAGCACGAGGGGCAGCACGGTGATACGCCTCGCCCCGCGATCCGCCATGTCATCGATGACCGAGCCAGCGGGTGGATCCGTCATCTCCAGGTACCCCAACCTCACGTCGACGCCCGCCAGCGCCGCTCCCACCAGGCCCGCGAGGTGGGCCATTTCCTCGCCGCTTCGCTCTGAGCGCGAACCGTGGCCGACCAGGATCAGCCCGTCCTTCACTTCGCTGCCTGATCGCGTTGTTCTCGACACAGGCATCAGGCTAGCGGCCCCTCCTGCTGCCTCACCTTGGTGTGCTGGGGAGTGGTGCGACTGCCTGATCCAGGCGAATTTCCTAGCCGAGGCGGATACCGGCTAGCTGCGTCGCCTGAGCGACGAGAGCGCCGTTCGAATCCCAGACGATGCACTCCTCGTCGAGCATCCTGCCCTGGATGAGCCGCGCCCGCTGAGTGACCTGGACCGGCCCAGGAGCGCAAAGGGCCCGGACATACACGGTTAGCTGGAACGTCGGGACCCACCCGGCGGACTCCACCTCGAACGAGGCGGGCGGAAACGCATCTGCGGCGTAGAGGAGCGACACAGAGTCGAAGCTTTCCCCTCCCGGCAGAGTCAACCAACCCCGCAACTCTCCGCTACCCGAAGGATCTCCCCGCGTGAAGCCGAGCGACTCCTTGTCTAGGCGAACCTCGACCTGCTCCATGATCGCTGCGCGGTGACCGCCAGGAGGTCCTTCTAGAAGTGGAAGGCATTCCTCGAACGCGCAGTCAGGGGCCGCCGCGGATCGATCCGACCAGTACGGCTTCGAGGACTCGTCGAGCATTCCGACGGTCAGGAGCGCCTCGACGCAAACAGCACCCCCCTGGGTCAAGGTGGCGCGGATCTGCGACGCAGAGCGCCCTTCTCGGAGGATTTCGGCCGACACCGCAGCCGCCCCAGCCTCGGGCGGTCTGATGTACGTCGCGCCGCTTGCGATCACGTGCGCTTGCCGGCTGACCTCCAAGGCGCAGCGCGCAAGCAGCGCCATGAGATAACCACCGTTCGGCCGCCCGGCGATGGTCCAATCCTCGTCGATGTCGACGTCGAACTCTCTGAGACCCTCCGGCGCGATCGCGGCCGTGCGCAGTTTCACCGAGGTTACGTCAGCGAAGCGCTTTGGGTTCACTTGGCAACACTAACCGCAACTCGGCGAGAGTCGCCGGGCCCGAAGCTACGATGGCGCCATCAGCCACGCACAGTTTTCGAACGACGCACAGTTTTCGAGCGACACCTCGACGCGACGCCCCGGCGACAGCCCTGACGCCGCCGAGGCCGGCACGGTCGCCGCTTCGCTCCCTTTCTCGGCGGTCCCCGACCCTAGACCGGTCGACACCCCGTGGCGGGCGATGAAGTGGCCACCAGCTCCTGGCGTCAAGTTGCGGGGCCGTGTCGTGGAGCTATCCCCCGCCGTGGCCGACCACGACGCCGACGCTACGTTCGCTGCGCTCGACGACGACCGCACTTGGGCGATGTTGTCGGGCCGTCCGCATACGGGCCAGGCCATGGCTGACGTACTTCGCCGGCACATCGACAACGGGAGGTTCCCGTGGATTGTCCGCCTGCACACCGGCTACCTAGGGCTCGCCGCCGGCGCTGTAGTAGGAATGACCTCCTACCTCGAGGTTTCGGCCACGGATGCCCGCCTTGAGATCGGGTGGACGGCGTACAGACCGGAGGTGTGGGGCACTGTCATCAACCCTGACACCAAGCTCGCATTGCTGTCCTATGCCTTCGACGTTCTCGGCGCCGGCCGGGTGCAGCTCAAGACGGACGTCCGCAATGTCCGTTCACAGTCGGCGATCGCCCGTCTCGGTGCCCGCTACGAGGGAACCCTACGCCGTTACCAAAGGCGAGGTGATGACACTGTCCGTGACACTGTCATGTTCTCGATCATCGCAGAGGAATGGCCGTCCGTTAACCGGCACCTAGTCGACCGTCTCGACGCCACTGGGTGATGGGCCCGAGGGAGTACCGCAGGTCTGAAGGAGCGGTCATGCTGGGCCCCAGGTTGGTCATCGCCGGAACCTCGTCGGGGGTAGGCAAGACCACCATCGCGACTGGCCTTCTAGCGGCTTTCGCCCGGCGCGCCAAACGGCCTGCCGGAGCGAAGATCGGCCCGGACTTCATCGACCCGAGCTACCACGCCGCCGCCTCTCGTCGACCGGCGCGAAACCTCGACCCGTGGATGTGCGGCCTCGACCAGATGGCCTCTCTCGCAGCGAGGGCGGCGCAGGGGGCGGGACTGCTCGTGGTCGAAGGGGTGATGGGGCTCTTCGACGGCGCAGCCGACGGCAGCCCCTCCTCGACAGCAGACGTCGCGAGGGCGCTCCGAGCGCCGGTGATACTCGTGATAGATGCGTCGGCAATGGCGTCGTCGGCGGCAGCCCTGCTGCACGGCTTCGCTACATTCGACCCTTCGATAGCCGTCTCGGCTGTCATATTCAACCGCGTCGGCTCCGACGGTCACGAAACAATGCTGAGGGAAGCGGTCGCCCCGCTTGGCATTCGTGTGCTAGGAGCGTTACGCAGAGACGACAGGTTCGCTTGGAGGGACCGCCATCTAGGCTTGGTTCCCGTCGCCGAGAACCCCGGCTCGGTGGATGCATCGCTTGACCGCCTCACTGCCGCCATCGAAGCATTTGTGGACGTCGAAGGCGTAGAACAAGTCGCCCGAAGCACCGAACCGCTTCGATGCAGCCCGGTGCGAATGCCGGGACCTGGTGCGCCTGTGAGAATCGCCGTCGCGAGCGGACCTGCGTTCAGTTTCACCTACACCGACACGGTCGAGGCCCTCGCTGCGGCGGGAGCCGAGATAATACCTTTCGACCCACTCTTAGACGAGCGGCTTCCCGCCGGCCGCAAGTCCCCGAGCGACCCCGACGCGCTCGACGGGCTGCTGATCGGCGGAGGGTTTCCCGAGGTCTACGCCGAAGCCCTTTCGGCGAACCGCCGGCTTCTAGTCGACATTGCCGACCAGGCGCGACGAGGACTCGTGACCTGGGCCGAATGCGGGGGCTTGCTCCTTTTGTGCGAGAGCCTCGACGGCCACCCTCTTGCAGGTGTCGTCCCTGCTGAAGCGTCGATGACAGGTACCCTCACCCTCGGCTACCGCCAGGCGCAGAGTACCGTCGCTAGTCCTATCGGCGCCGGGGGCACCGCCTTCAGAGGCCACGAGTTCCACTATTCGCAAATCGAGCCACGCGGGTCTGCTCTCCAACTCGAGTCGAGATTCGGTCGCGGGCCCGAAGGTTTCGCCACGGCCGACCTGCTCGCCACGTACGTGCACTTTCACCCTGGTGGCGACCCGACCCCGATCGCGAGCTTCGTTGCCAAAGCTGCCCTACGTAGGGCATCACGTAGGGCACACAGCCTCTAGACTTGCCTCGTGCGCAAGAGCAGCATCTACCTCCCCGAGGAGACCAAAGCCGCGCTTTCAAATGCAGCCAGGCAGGAGGGGCTTTCGGAGGCTCAGCTGATAAGAAGGGCTATTGAGCGTGCGCTGTCTCGCACCTCTACCTCACCGGCGCCTGGCAGTCGCTCGTCGAATATCGCTTTGGCGGACAAAGGTTCGCCGGCCACCGCTCCGCTGGCGTCGGGTGCAACCGCCATACGCTTCATCGGGGTTGGCGTGGGGCCAGGCGAGCCCGATCTGGTCACGATCCGAGCGCTCGAAGCGTTGAAGAAGGCTGACATCGTGGTAGCACCTAGCACCGCAACCGACGCCGTCGGCCGGGCCGAGGCGATCGTGAGGGAGGCAGCGCCCGGCGTCGCAGTGCTGCGGGTTCCTTTCGACATGTCCCCGTCGCGTGCCGCTAGGGACGACTCGGTGGAGCGGGCGGCGACTTTCGTGGCCGGCCTTTTCGACAGGTGCCGGGAGGTCGCCTGGGTGACCCTCGGCGATCCCCTCGTCTATTCGACGTTCCCAGCGGTCGCTGATGCGCTAAAGCGTCTCAGACCCACCATCGACATTCGCCAGATCCCGGGGATAATGGCGTTTCAAGCACTCGCAGCGCGTACGTCCACGGTCGTCGCTGACGAGCGAACCAGGATCACGGTCCGGACCGCGCTCGAAGGCGAAGACCTCTCGGCGGACCTGCTCGACGACGAGGCGACGGTGGTCGTGTACAAGGGCGGCCGCAGGCTGCCCGAAGTGGCGTCGGTGGCGCTGCGACTCGGGCGTGACGACACGGCGGTCGCCGGTGAGCTTCTCGGTATGCCCGGCGAGCGGATCGGGACTCTAGCCGAAATGGCGCGGCACGGGCCGGCGTCGTATCTGGCCACGATGATCTTTCCGTTCACGCGCAACTCGCACGGGCCTTCGGCAGCGACATGATCTCGTTTGTTGGTGCCGGCCCCGGCTCGCCGGATTTGATCACCCTTCGTGGCGCGAACCGGCTCGGCGAAGCGCGCGTCGTCGTTTGGGCGTCATCTCTGGTGCCGGAGTCCGTCCTCGAGCACGCTAACCGCTCCGCAATCATCCACGATTCGTCGACCATGACCCTCGAAGACGTGATTGGAGTCTACGAATCTAATCCCGAGCCGGCCCTCATCGTTCGGCTGCACTCGGGGGACCCGTCGATATATTCGTCGATCGGGGAGCAGATCGACTGGTGCAAGGCGGCTGGGAGGCCCTGGGAGATAGTTCCAGGCGTTACCTCTCTGGCTGCGGCAGCCGCGGCGCTGGGGCGGGAGTTGACGCAGCCTGGCGTCGCTCAGAGCGTCGTCATCACACGGCTCGCCGGGCGGACATCCGAATCGATGCCACAAAAGACCGTCGCTGGGGAAGGACCAGCAGCGTTCGCGCCTCACGGCAGCACGCTCGCAGTTTTCCTCTCGGCTTCGCGCCCCGACGCGTTGCAGGCAGAGCTGCTCAGCAGCGGGTCAGGCTACGACGAGTCGACGCCGGCCGCGGTCGTGGCGCGGGTCAGCTGGCCCGACGAGCAGATCTACACGACGACAGTTGGCAAACTTGCAGACACTATTCGTTCGACCGGGCTGACGATGACCGTCCTGGTCGTTGTCGGTGATGCTTTAGGCGATGGAGCCGTTGCAAGACGATCGCACCTGTACTCGCCCGCCTACACCACGACCTACCGGCTGCGTTCGTCGCCCGGCACCTCCGTCGGACGACCGTCCGCTAAACGACGCGGAAGGTAGCGCGAACCAAATGCCCTCAGGTCGGCGAGCGGGTGGCTCGCCCCCCCACACCTCTGCGACGCCCTATGAGCCTCCCATGGCAGAAGAGGTCTGGAAGGCCAAAGGCCTTCGCACCGGCTGGACGACCGGCACCTGCGCTTCCGCCGCGGCGAAAGCAGCCGTCATAGGACTCGTCACTGGCGAGACGCCAGCGCGGACTGACGTTGCCCTCCCCGATTCGCGAAGGGTTGCGTTCGACGTCGTAACACCGGATCCGGGGAACCCGGCTCTTGCGGCGGTGGTCAAGGATGCCGGCGACGACCCCGACGTCACAGACGGCGCGGTGATCACGGTAGGAGCTGCTTGGTCCGGGCCGCTCGACCAGGGCCCCGTGACGATCCGCTCCGGACCCGGTGTAGGCACGATCACCCTTCCCGGGCTCGGCCTCGAGGTCGGAGCGCCCGCTGTCAATCCGGTTCCTGCCCGGATGATCCGCCGTGCGGTCGCCGAGGTCACCGACAGGCCCGTCGTCCTGACGGTGTCGGTTCCGGGAGGCGAGGCGATGGCCGCGCGAACCTCGAACTCACGTCTCGGTATCGTCGGCGGAATCTCGATCCTAGGCACGACGGGCATCGTCCGGCCCTTCTCGACTGCCGCCTGGCGTGCGAGCGTCGTTCAACAAGTCCAAGTAGCAGCCGCCCAGGGCAATGCGAGCCTAGTCCTGTCGACCGGCGGCCGCACCGACGCAGCCGCTCAGCGGTTGTATCCCCATCTTCAGCAGGTCTGCTTCGTCGAGGTGGGCGACTTCACCGGGATCGCCCTGCGCAAGGCAGCATCGTTCGGGATCAGCGACGTCACTTTCGTTGGCATGGCGGGGAAGATCGCAAAGCTGGCGGCGGGCGTGATGATGACCCACTACCGCCGCTCGAAGGTCGATTCGGCCCTGCTCGTCGAGGTGGCAACCGCCTGCAGCGCCCCCGACGAGGTCGTCGCATCTGCGAAGGCGACCGCCACCGCAAGGCACTTCGCCGAGACGTGCGTCGAAGTCGGGGCGTTCGCAGTGCTGAACGAGCTGTGCTCAAGGGCGTCGGAGTCATGCTCGCGCTACATGCGGTCGGAGTATGATTCCAACGCGGTGGTCGAAGTGGTGATGGTCGACTTCGACGGCGATCATGTGTGGGCCCGTGGATAGCGGCCCCCGCCAAACGCACCAAACGCGACTCCCTCGAGGCGCCCGGGCGGCTGGACGAGTCGACCTTGTCGGGGTCCTGGGCGGGGAGATCTTCGGCGACAAGGCCAGGGGCGCCCTACAACAAGCGACAGTGGTCGCCGGTACTTCCAAACACTTGAACGCGCTGCAACTACCACAAGAAGCTAGGTGCCTGCTGCTCGAAGGTGACGTCCGCCAATTCATGGCGTCTGTCGCCACGGCTGCTTCGAGCGGAGAAAATGTCTGCGTATTGTGCTCGGGAGACCCCGGATTCTTCGGTCTTGCGCGGCTCGCGTCGCTTCACGTCTCGCCTTCTCTTCTACGAATCCACCCGGCGCCGTCGTCGGTTTCGCTGGCCTTCGCTCGGGCCAGCACCAACTGGGACGACGCTGAAGTCGTGTCCGCGCACGGCCGGCCCGGAGGCGCCGCGGAAGCTGCCAGGGCTATCGAGCGCTCGACCAAGGTGGCGGTCCTGTGCGGGCCCGATTCGCCTCCGCATCTTCTCGGCCGACTGGCATTGGAACACGGTGTCCGAGACCGGCGGATTTGGGTCGGATCGGCTCTCGGCGAGCAAGCGGAGTCGGTCTGGACGGGCAATCTCGAAGCGCTCGCCGCCGGATGCTTCGACCCGGCATCGGTGGTCATATCGATAGCGGATCAAGCTCGCCAGACAAAGCCCGGGCAGGCGACCCTACGATGGGGGCGTCCTGAGTCCGAGTTCGAGCATATTCGCGGCATGGTCACAAAAGCCGAGGTTCGGGCGATCGCCATCTCGAAGCTCGACCTGCCGGTGAGCGGAGTCATGTGGGACGTCGGAGCCGGATCCGGGTCGGTGTCGGTCGAATGCGCCTCGTTGTCCGCCGGACTTAGCGTGCACGCGATCGAACGCGATCCGCATCAGTTGAAGGTTCTGCGATCCAACACCGCAAATACCCGCGTGACAGTCTGCGACGGCGAAGCGCCGGGCGTGTTCGAATCCCTCGAAGACCCCGACAGGGTTTTCGTAGGGGGCGGCGGAATCGGCGTCCTCGACGCGGCACTCGCACGGTTACGGCCCGCAGGGCTGGTCGTCGCGGTGTACGCAGCGCCCGACAGGGCCTTGGCCGGCGCCGAACGCCTCGGTGCGATGGTCCAGGTGTCAATCAACCGTGCCGTGCCCTTCGGGCGCGACGCCGCGCTACGCCTCCAAGCCGAGAACCCGGTGTTCGTATGCTGGGGTCCCACCGCAAACGTCGTGAGCAGCAAATGACGACTTCTGCCAGCCCGCGGATCGTGTCGCTTTCGATCACCGAGCGCGGGTCGGCGCTGGCGGCGAAGCTCCCATACGAGCATCGTAGAGGGCGTCTGATCGAGACCGTCAAGGAGGAGTGGGGCCGATGCGACGGGATGGTCGTGTTCGCAGCCGCCGCCATCGCTGTTCGGGCGATAGCCGACCTCCTCAACGATAAGGAGACTGACCCCGCCGTCGTTTCCGTCGACGAGTCCGGTCGATACGCGATCGTGCTTTGCGGAGGCCATCGTCGCGAGGCCAACGCCTTGGCGCGCGAAGTTGCCGCCTGCACGGGGGCTACGCCGGTCATCTCTACGGCTACCGACCTCGCCGGGCTGCCGGGGGTAGACACGTTCAGCGGCTTCAACGCGCGCGGTGACGTGGCTGCGCTCGGCCGGACGTGGCTCGACGGCCGCGCTCCGCCAGTGGGTGTCGATGCCGGCCTCGAAGATTGGCCTCTGCCGGCGGCTCTGCGCGGACTGTCGCCCCTCCCCCGCAGCGCCGACAACAATGACCCAGGCCACGACGGGAGCCCAGAACAGCGCGAGCACACAACGATCACTGTGACCGACTCGGCAACCCCGCCGCGACCCGGCGAGGTCATCCTCGCGCCGCGTTCGCTCGTGCTCGGCGTCGGAGCGAGCACAGGCGCTTCGCCCGACGGTCTCGAACGCGCCGTCGACAACCTGCTCGACTCGGCGAACCTCGACGTGCGCTGCGTGGGGGCGGTGGCGACGTTGGATGCCAAGACCGCCGAACCCGCCATCGTCGCCTTGGCGGAGCGCCTCGAAGTAGACCTGGTTGGGCTCGGCGCCGCCGCCCTCGCCGCCGTCGAAGTCCCGAACCCGAGTGAGGTGGTCCGTCGAGCTGTAGGGACACCGTCAGTGTCAGAAGCAGCAGCACTTCTCGCCGGTGGTCCCGGGGCGCAGCTGATCGCCGGCAAGACGGTAAGCGCTACGGGCGACTCCACAGTCGCACTGGCACGTCGGCGAACTCCTCCAGGCCTCCTGTCTGTCGTCGGCCTCGGCCCCGGGGACCCGTACATGCGAACGCTTCAGGCAACTGCGGCAGTGCGCCACGCCGAGGTAGTGGTGGGCTACAAAGGCTACGTCGACGCCGCCAGCGACCTGCTCTCCAACTCTCAGCTCGTGGTCTCCTACCCGATCGGAGCGGAGACCGAGCGCGTCCGCGACGCGCTCGCCTACGCCGGCGAAGGTCGAAAGGTTGCGCTCGTATGCTCCGGCGATCCGGGCGTGTACGCTCTTGCGTCACTCGCCTTCGAGCTCGCAGAAGGGGAAGGCAACCTCGTCATCCACGTCGTGCCCGGGGTCACCGCCGCTTTGAGCGCCGCGGCGGTCCTGGGCGCCCCGCTCGGCCACGACCACGCCTCGATATCGCTGTCGGACCTCCTCACCCCGTGGTCGCAGATCGAGCGTCGGATCAGAGCCGTGGCCGAGGGAGACTTCGTGGTGTCGCTTTACAACCCCCGCTCGGCGCGCCGCTCGACTCAGCTGCCTGCGGCCATCGAGATCCTGTCCGCTCACAGGTCGCCTTCGACGCCCGCAGCCGTGGTAACCGACGCAGGTCGCCCGACAGAGACGGTGACCCGGACGGTGCTAGGCGAGTTGGATCCCGATGGGGTCGGCATGTACTCACTGGTAGTGATCGGATCGACTGGCACACGCTGGATAGGCGACCGTATGGTCACCCCCCGGGGCTACGCACCGTGACCGTCCACGTCGGCGGCGGTTGCAGCGGGTGTGGGTCATGTGTCGCAACGTGTCCGACGAAAGCGATTGTCGCTGCGCCGGGCCGGCTTCTCGTCGACGCGCGGCTCTGCGACGACTGTCTCGCGTGTGTCGAGGTCTGCCCCACCGACGCCATCCACGTATCGACTGCCGGGCGATCCCGCCTGGGCTCCTTGGCGCTCGAGTCGTCGAAATGACCGAGCGGCGGACTCAACCCCACCCGATAGAAGTCGAGTCGTATCGGATCATGCAGACGCGGGTGGACTTTTCGGCGTGGCCCGAGCCGGCACGGTCGGTCGTGGCGCGCATGGTTCACTCGACTGCTGACGAATCTTTTTCCATCAGCGCCCTCGTCGGCTTCGACGCAGTCCCAACGATCATCGCTGCGCTCGACGCCCGCTCGACCGTCGTGTGCGACTCTCGCATGGTCGCCGCAGGGATCCCCGCCGTTTCGGCGTTCACCGACGTGGTCTGTGCATTGGATTTCGACGCGACCCATGCCGACGCAGACGGTCACCAGCGAGACGAGACCCGGTCGGCGGCCGCGATCTCGCGTGCCGCGGCAGCACATCCAAGTGGGTCCATCTGGGTGATCGGTAACGCCCCGACCGCGTTGGCGCGCCTCGTCGAGCTCGCCAGGCTCGGTCGTGTCGAGCCGTCCGGCGTCATCGGACTGCCGGTCGGCTACGTCGGGGCTGCCGAGGCCAAAGCCGAACTTTGGAGGTCTCCGCTCGCCGGCACATCGATAACGAACCGGGGAGAGCGAGGTGGCAGCCCGGTGGCCGCGGCCGCGCTGAACGCTATAGCCCGGCTGCGGCTTCCTTGACCTGGCCGAGCACCCCAACCAGGTCGTCGGGCAGACGAGAATCGAAATCCATCCGCTCGCCGCTAGCGGGATGATCGAAACCAAGGCTGGCGGCATGCAGGAAGAACCGCTCCGGCTCCAACAAACCGCGAAAAGGACCGGACCTTCCCCCGTAGCGCGGGTCGCCGACAACCGGATGGCCTATCGCCGCGACGTGGACCCTGATCTGGTGAGTTCGCCCGGTTTCGAGCGCCAACGCCAGCTCGCTGGACTCCATCTGGCCTGCGTGGCGGGCGACGACCTCGTAGCGGGTACGCGCTTCGCGCCCGCCGGCTACGACGCTAAAGCGGGTCGGGTCACGCGCTGAACGCCCGAGAGGAGCGTCGATCATGCCGGAATCGGATTCGACCGTGCCGCGCACCAAGGCTACGTAACGCCTCGAAACGGACCTTTTCGACAGCTGTTCGACCAGGCTAGCCCGGGCGTGCTCCGTGCGGGCTACGACCAGTAGCCCCGACGTGCCCTTGTCCAGTCGATGTACGACCCCCGGACGTCCCGCCTGGTCCCCGACGTCGAGGTGGGACAGATCACCGTATCTGCCGACGAGGGCCTGAATCAAGGTTCCGGTCGCGTTGGCCGCCCCAGGATGCACTACCACGCCGGCCGGCTTGTCGACGACGATCACTTCGTCGTCGACGAACACTTCGACGAAATCAGCCAGGGGACGATCGTCAACAGGTGTCGCGACGGCGCCCGGCAAGGAACCGGTGACGCCGACCTTCTCGCCTGCTCTCACCCGACGGCTGCGCTGCGTGGAGATCCGGCCGCCGATGTTGACCATCCCTGCGGACATCATCTCATTGACCTGACTTCGCGCGAGTCCGGTAACCAGCGCAATGACCCGGTCTACCCTTTCCCCGTCGAGGGCTGCAGGGACCGCCCACGGATCGCCGTCAGGCATCGGAACCGCCGAGCCGACTCGCAGGCGACCCGTCAGCAGAGCCTCCGGGCGACTTCGCCGGGGAGCGGTATGAGGATAGCAGGACGATCACGCCGACCACGACGCACGAGTCAGCCACGTTGAAGACAGGCCACCACCGGACCGCCTGGATGAAGTCGACGACACCACCAGGATAGCCCGGAATGTGGCGGAAGAGGCGGTCGCCCAAATTGCCGAGCGCGCCGCCGAGCAACAGGCCCAGGCCGGCGAGGGTTGCGAAGCCGGCCGACGCTGAAACCCTCCGGGTAACCAGGACGAGAACGCAGACAGCCACGACCACCACAGCTTCGAGGATAGGCGTCACCCCGCGTCCGAGGCTGAACGCCGTCCCGGTGTTGAACGTGAGAAGGAAGTTCGCCGTTCCGATCACGTGGCGAGGGCGGCCGGGTGTCAGGTTGGCTAGCGCCCAGTCCTTGCTCGCCACGTCGGCCGCGATGACCAGAGCCGCTACCGCCGCTACCAGCCCGATCCGCCGCCACCCCGGTCGCGTCCGGGCGACCACGGGTCGGTGTTGTCCAACGCTCAAAATGAACTTATCGCCTCGACGACAAACCGCCGCTCTTGCATGCTACACACAACGCCGCGTAGGGAAGCGCTTCGAGACGTGCCTCGGGAATCGGCTGGCCGCACCGCTCACACACCCCGTAGGTGCCGTCGTCGATCTTCGCCAAAGCCCGGTCTATCTCCGCCACGGTCGCCCTCGCCTGCGCCGACAGGTAGAGATCTATCTCGCGGTCGACGTTGGCCGTACCACCCTCCCCTCCCTCCTCGTCGAACTGGACGTCGCCCGGCTCGTGCTCGAGCGCCAGGGAGTCCGCCTGGGCCTTCAATGACTCCGCTGAACCGATGTAGTCGGCTCGCTCTGCGAGCAGCGTCAGGCGCTGGGAGTCCAGGAAATCGCTGCCCGCAGCGGCAGGGGGTGATTCGGCCCTCTTTCGCGCCGGAGCCTTTCGCGCCGGCTCCTTGCGGTCGCCCGAGGTCTCCGCAGCAGCGTCGTTGGCCGCAACCGAATCCACAGTTACCTCTGCTAGGTCCTCGGTAATTGACATCGAAGCCTTCTTCTGCACCATTCGACTGACCTGATATTCCGCTAGAACCTCATTGGCGGGCGAGTAACCATAACACTTGGCAGCGCCGAGATAATCCCGTCTCTGCGGAGGCTTCGAGGG
>JAKBBS010000353.1 GCA_021808425.1 Actinomycetes bacterium | reverse complement strand
TGATGATGCTTTTCATGGATCCACCTGATCACACCCGCTACCGTCGCTTGGTGAGTCGGAGCTTCACCCCGAGGAACGCGCAGTCCTGGAAGGCGAGTATCGAATCACTCGCAGCCAAGATCGTAGATAGCGTCTCAGCCGACGGAATTTGCGACCTCGTCGGCGACGTCGCGGGAGAGATGCCCTCGCAGGTGATCGCACGCCTTATGGGAATCCCCGATGACGACGGCCGCCGTCTCTATCACCTCACAGAGGTGATGCACTCGTCCGCCCCGGAAGTCACCGACTCCGATCGACTTTCCGCTGTAGTAGAGATGCACACTTACGCTTCACAGGTGGCAGCCGAGAAGCTCCGCAACCCAGGCGACGACTTGGCGAGCGCCCTGCTTTGCGCGGACATCGACGGAGAACGCCTGAGCGGGGAGGAGTTCAACTGGTTCTTCCTGCTTTTGGTCAACGCCGGTGGCGACACGACCCGCAATCTCATAGCCGGCGGCATCGAAGCTCTCCTCGAGCAGCCTGAGCAGATGGCGAAGCTGCAAGGCGAACCGGAGGGGCTCATGGCGAGCGCCGTAGAGGAATTGTTGCGGTTCGTCAGTCCGGTGGTGCACATGCGCCGCACGGCGACCGCCGATGCCACCGTCGCAGGCACGCAAATCGCAGCGGGGGACAAAGTAGTGCTGTTCTACGGCTCGGCGAACCGCGACGAAGCCGTGTGGTCGAATCCTGACCGTCTCGACCTCGCCAGATCGCCGAACCACCATCTCGCATTCGGGGGAGGCGGCCCTCACATGTGCCTGGGTGCCCACTTCGCGAGGATAGAAACCGCAGCAGTCCTCCGCGAGATTGCCACGAAGTGGCGTGACATCGAGCTTGCCGGCACGATCGAGAGACTCCCGTCTACCTTCATTGCAGGCCTGCGGCACCTTCCGATTTCCTTCCGGGTCAGTTCGCTAAACCGTCTGACACATTAACCTGCCGCGCGCACGCTGCCGGTCGGGGTCGTGCATACTCATGGCGTGGCACGCGCCGGGACTGTGTGGGCTGAGGTGGAAGCTTCGAGGACCACCCTCGAAGCGATGCTTCGCGCCCGGCCGCGCTTTCACGCGTTGATGCGGGCGGCGGCCCGAGCGTCGACGATCGAGGCTCTCGGCTCGCGCCGCAGTCGGCGGCACAATCTTGCGATGGCGGCCTGTGCGGCAGTGGATGCGGCGACCTACGGTTTGTTGAACCGAACTTCGGATCCGCACCTGGTCAAGAGGCTCGCCGCCGACCTCGTCGACGTGACCCTTTGGGCGGAAGTCTTGGACGTCCCGTTCGACCCAGCCACGCTTTGTGTCACACCGCTCGGTATCGAGGCGGGACTTCGGTTCGGGGTCTCGGCGGTGGCGATTCCGCTCGTCGAAGCGGTAGTCGTATCCGGGTTGCGCAAGCTTCGCGGTCGACGCTCGGGCTGGGAAGCCTTCGTCTGGCAAGCCGTCGCTGTCGCAACCGGATGGGGACTGCGGGCCTATCAGCTGCGGTCGCGCAGAGCGGCGGAGTTGAGATTCAACAAGGAGCTGTCCGCACGCGAGTCGTACGCATTCCTGAGCGGTCAAGCGTCGGTTGCGCTCGGGGCGGATACCGTCGTCGACCGGTTGTGGTCCATAGCACCTGTACTGGCGGCGGTTGGCGCAACGCCCGCAGGGTTGGACGCGTCAGCGCTGCGCGAATGGCGCAACAAGCTCAGCGACGGGCTCGGGGGTTCGGAGGTCTTCCTCGGCCACGCCCTACTTCGATGGGAGAAACGCACCAACGATACGCCTCGCCTCGACCGTGACGTGCACGTTCATGTGACGCCCGGCCACGGGACGGTCGTCGTGTCATCGAGACAGTCACGCCAGCTGGAACTGCACCTCGACCGGCTTGGAGTCGTCGGACGCGTGGAGGTCACAGTGGTCGACCTCGACCAGGCAGCCATTCCAGGCGCTCCACGCCAGCTGGACATCAACGCCCACAGAATCGTCTTGGAAGCCGATCCCAGCTGGAAGGCCGGGCCGGTCGATCCGGCCCCGGTGGTGCTCGGCCTTGGTGCGATATGGCAACTCTTGTTGCTCTCGGAGCTCTATGGCGGTGCGCCCCCGTCCACGGTGCTCCCGTGGGCTACGGCGATGGCTGCGCTCGCCTGGAAAGTTCACCGGGATCCCCCTACGTCCCAGGACGGGCGCCATGCGAGAGTGCTCGCCGCCGTCATGGCGATAAGCGCCGGCTGCACGCTCACCACGACGCCGCGCCTGCGGAGCCCCCTTGACGCAAGAGGCAAGCAGCACTATCCGTTCTTCGATGTCGGCAGCACCGCTGTCATAGCGGCAGGGTTGTACTGGCCGGCACTCAGCCGTGGGGAGCGGGCCAACTTCGTTGCTAGCGCCGTCGCGTTGTCCGGTGTCGGTGTCGCCGTGCTTCAGAACCCGGTCCGCTGGAGTCCTCTACTCCTCGAGCCGTTGTGGCTCATAGCGGAAGCAATCCCCGCGAGGCTCATGTCCGTCTCCTATGAGGAGTTCGCCCGCGACCTGGACGAACGCCTGGCTGCGTCAATCGCTGAGAGGATGCGAAGTGCAGTCGACGAAGGCCGACGGAGCGTCGTGAACTTGGTGCGAAGTGCAAGGCAGTCAATCGACGCAGTGCTGCCGACCCTCGACGAACGGACCCGGGCGATCGTGGACGGGCGCCTCGCCCAGGCCGACCTTCTGATGGAGAAACTGTCGGGCGACGTCTGACGGCCGACCCTGGAGGCTGGATGGACGGGTGGCCGGATAGCCGTTGATCCAAAGCGGTCGCTGCGGGGCTGGTGGATCAGCAGTCGGCGAGGGCCCGTAGAGCTGAGCAGATCAACCTTCGACGAGAGGAGCCTAGGCTGCCAAGTCGGATCG
>JAKBBS010000071.1 GCA_021808425.1 Actinomycetes bacterium | reverse complement strand
CCTGGCATCAGGAGATACGGAGGCCGAGATCATGGCTGAATATCCTTCGCTGACCACCGAAGGGATCCGGGGAGCACTCGCCTACGGGTCGTGGCTGGCCCGCCAAGAGGTCCACCGACTGGAGCCCTCCGGCCATTGAGGCAACGATGAGGTTCAAGCTCGACGAGAACCTTCCCTACCGCGCCGCCCGCACGTTCGTCGAGGCCGGCCACGACGCCGACACGGTCTACGACGAAGACCTCGCCGGGCAGCCCGACGAGGTGGTGCTAGCCGCCGCCGTATCGGAGGACCGGGTGTTGGTGACGCTGGACCTCGACTTCTCCGACCTCCGCGCCTACCCGATCGGCACGCACTGCGGGATCGTCGTCCTCCGCCCGCTCGACGACAGCCGAGCGGCAACGCACGCGACGCTCACGACGCTGCTCTCCGCCGGCGAGCTCGACGGCCTTCGTGGAGCGCTGGCGATCGTCACCCACGATCTGATCCGAATCCGGCGAACTCCACCCTGAACCGAAGCCGAGGCCGGCCGGGTCGAGCTCGCACCCGCTGTGGAAGCAGGGGGCCTGACTGTGCAACGCACAGCTGGAGGATGGCCCGCGCGAAGCGACTGGCCTGCCGATGAACCAGATCGAAAGTGAAGCAGCCGAGATGGCTGGCGTTGAAATCGACCCGGAGATCGAGGAACTGGTCCGAAAGATCGAAGGCATGGACGACACGCTCAAGATCCAGGGGAAGGTGGTCGGCGAGCTGACCAACAGACGGTCGCTCATCGACGATTCCGGTGAGGCAGCTGATGCCATGACTCGAGCCCAGCAGTCGCTGGCGGCCGTCGCCGTGTATGCAGATGAGTACATTCAGCACCGCGTTTCCCGGCACGCTCCTCGCGCCGGCGACCGACCTCCCACTCACCGGATCAGCCGACGCGGCAAGCATCGCGTCCAGGTGTGCCTCGGTCACCTCCGAGCCGGCCGCCACACCGTCTCCGCCGTCCAAGTTGGCCAATCCGGCACCGAGAAACACTCCCGGCGGCGTCCCCGAAGTGGCGTAATAGCGGGCCAGACCGTTGGAGGTCGACGGGGCTGGACGGCCCGCCATGGCTCGATCCCTCCCCCGGGCTGACGGTGGGCGGGCTACTCGAAACTTGCGTGGCACCGGCTCAACTGGGCCCGGGTGACCCGGGCGTCGTGCCCCAAGTGCCGACTGTGTAAGGCCAGAAATCCTGGTTTGGAAGGTAGCAGGCAGGGAGGGGGGTCGGGGGAACAGCAGGAGGCAAACGAGCTTGGTGATTCTCGGGTAAGGGAGCGTGGCATCGGCAGCTGGGAACGGCGGCGATGGTGGTGGTAGTCGGTGCAGGCCAAGTGTCGGTCGTCGCGGGTCGGACGAGCTCTGGAAGCGGCGCAGGGCACAAGCCGTCTTCGCCTGCCAGCGTCGCGTCGAAAGCACCACGCGAGGACCGGTCGAGGCGCCGGGTACGGGCTCGCCAGAGGGACGGCTGAGCCCGCCGCCGGGCTCTACGCTGGTGGCGATGTCGACGATCGTGCATCTGAGCGAAGACCTCGCCGGCCGCTTGGCAGCGGAGGCGGCCCGGCGGGGCGTGAGCGTCGACGAGCTGACCGCCGAGCTGCTCGCTGTCGGCCTGCCCGCCGGCGGGGAGGTCGACGCCCTGGAGGCGTTCATCGGCTCGGGGGACTCCAGAGACCCGTCCTGGGCCGGGCGTGACACCCGCAAGCTGCGCGCCGAGGCCGCGGCCCGGCGAGCCGCCGGCTAGCTGCTCGAAGAGTGCTGCTGGTCGACACAAACGTCTGGCTTTCTGCGGCCGACCGACGCTCCGACCGTCACAGCGACTGCGCCCAGGTGGTGCGCGCCCATCGCGGTGAGCTGGCCTCAACGGTCCCAGCGATCGCCGAGAGCTCCTGGCTGATCCTCGACCGCCTCGGCGCCGACGCCCACGCCGCCTTCCTACGAATGGTCACCGTTAGCCTTCTCCGGGTGGTGGATCTGACCGGGGCGGACTGGTCCCGCTGTGTGGAGCTGGTCGAGGTCTACGCCGATCTGCGACCCGACCTCATGGACGCGTCGATCGTCGCGGTGGCCGAACGGCTCGGGGTCGGCACCGTCGCCACGCTCAACCATCGAGACTTCACCGTGGTCCGCCCACGCCATCTCGGTGCGCTCGAGCTGCTCCCCTGAAACGGCGCCGTCTCGCCCGGCCCTCTGCCGGCGAGGGCCCCACCCATAGCGTCGACCGCCCAGCGGTTAACATACAGAGGCTGCAGGTTGCGACCTCGCAGAGGAAACCACCATGGTTGACCAGACCGAGACAGACGCTTCCCGGGCCACCCCCGATTCGAGCCGGCCGGCGGAGATGACGGCTGAACTGACATCTCCGGCGGCGACCAGGGGGGTAGGCGACGATGGGATCGCGTGACCGGGGGGCCGAAGTACCAAGCCGCTCCTCAGCGTCGAGGACGCCGTCGCGCTCCTGGGCCAAAGCCGGTCGTCGATCTACCGGGCCATCGACCGGTGCGACCTGCCGCTGCCGGTATTCACGATCAACGGGCGCTTGCGGATCCCCCGCCGGGCCGTCGAGCGACTCCTCGACGGAGACGTCGGCCCCTACGCCAGAGCGCCGAGAGCCTCACTGCCCGCAAGCGCGCAGCAGGTGGCGCCGGGGTGACCGCCGGGCCTGCGCAGCGTGGCGCCACCCCGGTCCACGGTCCCGTTGCAGGCGCCCGCGTGTCAGCCGAGGAGGGAGCCCATGTGCTCCGCGGCTCGCCGGTCCTCGGCCGACACCGCACCGGTGTAATGGCGGGCCATGTGCACCGTCGACCAACCCAGGCGTGCCTGCTTCTGAGACTCGCTGATCACCCGATCCAGCTCGGTCGACTGGAAGTGTCGGAGCGAATGCAGGTGGACGTCGGAGGCAACGCCCGCCCGGTCCCGCAGGGCCGAGAAGGCGTGGCTGAGGGTGTCGGGATAAGGAGGGACCTGGCCGCCGGGCTCGTAGGAGAACACGAACGAGTCGCCCCCCACCTCCACTCCCGACGCGACGGCCAACTCGAGCTGGTAGTCACGAAGGCGACGGAGCTGGTCGATGGTGGGCCCGTCCACGGCGATCCCGCGAACACTGGCCCGGGTCTTGGGTCCACGGACCGTCACGCCGCCGGTGTAGGTCACCAGAGCCTCGTCGATCCGGATGGCCGAGCCCTCCCAGTCGACGTCATCCCAGCGCAGCGCGCACGCCTCCCCGCGTCGCATGCCGGTGGCGGCCACCAGCCGCACGAACGCCGGCACCCTCGGGTCACGGTCGTCACCCGCTGCGGCAAGGAGGAGGCGGACCTCATCCGCGCTCGGCGAGCGCACGGCTGGCCCCTTCTCGGCCAGGGACCACTCGGGCAGCTCGGTGTCGGTGATCGGGTTCGGGAGCGTGTTGTCGCTCCACTTGCGGGCCAGCCGGCAGGCCCGATGCAGCACGGCACGGACGTAGCGGACCGACGCCTGGGACAGCCCCGCCGTCTTCAGCTCCCGGAAATAGCGCTCCACCTCATAGGGGCCGAGGCCGGCGATCCGGCGCCGGCCGATCGAGTCACGGATGTTGACCCTCCACACGCCCTCGTAGCGCCGTGCCGTGCTCGGCGAGAGGTCATCCCAACCGTTGGCCTGCCAAGCCTCGATAGCGTCATTGACGGTCGTCGCCGGACCCCACTCCCGAGCGGCGTCCTCGGGGACCCTGTTGTCAGGAACGACGGCCGGCGCCCGGTCCTGCTCGGCCACCAGCCGGGCCAGCTCCCTCTCGGCAGCTCGCTTGGGTCCCCGGAACAGGACGCTGCACTGGCGCACCTTGCCGGCGGCGTCCCGGCCCAGGTACACCCGCAGCTCCCAGGCATCCGCCCCCCGATCCAGCCGCGGCCGAAGGCTCCCCGCCATCCCACTTCCTCCTCCCCAGCAGCCCCCTTGTTGGGACAACTGTTGGGACAAGGTAACTGGGAGAGTGAGACATCGACCCGATCACCCTCCTGACCTGCGGTGATATGGAGCCCGAGAGGAGAATCGAACTCCTGACCTACGCATTACGAGAGCCTTCGAACCACTTCGCCGGGTGGGTTGTAAACAGGTTTTACCTGCTCACATGGGGTGTCCATTCAGTCCGCTACGCTCCAGTCGTGACTGTTACACACCAGTTCTAGACAAAAAACTAGACACTGGCGTCACTGAAATATTTCGATCTGCCCCACCCAGCGATCTATCGGAGCACATCTGGATCCCAGTCTGATTAGGTTCGGACTCTTCGCATAGCAGTCACCAACGACTGCGGTGACACACGTTGGCCACCTTCCTCGGTGGGGTGTGGATCCGCCGTGTTACGCCTTCACCGGTTGAGGGAGGCGCGCCTCGCTAAAGAACCCGTCTCGCCAAAGCTTGGGGGTGCTAGCGACCCCCGTCGGAGTCTTCCCGGGGAGCTTGGCGCCCGGTAAGACGGGCGAGCACAACGTCAAGGCTGCGCTCGATCTGTTCCCGCGTAATATCCTCGGTTTGGTAACGAGTCTGTGGGGCGGCGGCCGCAGCGGTCATAGCGGCAGTATATCTATGGTGCTGTGACATCGTCTGTCGCAAGCCCGCATACGTCGATGAATAATCGGGCAATCGATGCGGCAAGAGCCTCATGCTCGGCCCGCCCCTCAGGAGTATCGATCCAGCTGTCGTTGCTGTCGCCGTAAGCGCTGAGCACCCCGATTGTCCGTAGTGCCTCATTTCGGATCGGCAGGGCGGCGACCACCTCTAGGTTGGCCGCCTCCGCTTGCTCTTTTTCCGTGAGCAGGTAGGTCTCGTCCCGGGCGCTTTCCCCCGACGCGTACACACGTCTGCCGCTGGCGAACGCTAGTCCCGTCGCCCCCGTGGGTAAAGTCCATTCCACCGGTTCGAGAGGGACTCTACTGCTGTATTCCACCCGGACTTTTTCGTTACCGGTCGGCAGGTATACGTCAAGACTTAGGTCATGGGATCTCAGTACAGAGCCCTGAAGAAGGAGCCCGATCGCGACGTCGCCCGCCTTCTTCCTGTCTTTCCGTCGATGGCGCTCTAGCTCACCCATCATCTCGTCCAGCTGGCGACCCTGCCGGTCGCTCGTATAGACGATGAGCCCAGCTGCGAATCCCCACGCAGCGAGCACGAGCGTGCGCCAGAGGATCCAGATCTGGGCCAGCCATGGGAAAATCGTCCAGATAGTTGGCACAGCGACCAGCGCGAGCGCTGCGCTAAGAGCTACCAGCCGCTGAGTTCTACGGCTCCTGCGGTTCCACCAGAACCTCACCGTTCTGACCATTCTTGACTGTCGAGAAAGGCAGGCACCTCTCGAAGCGATGACAGCCGTGCGGTGCGTTCAGGAAGAACTACGTCGGCCTGTTCGTGTTCATGTTCCCATACGTAGGCCGGAATCCAGATAGCCGAGAGTCCACACGAGACAGCGGGCTGGATGTCGGAATGAAAGCTGTTGCCGACCGACCACGACGCTTCCGGTTCGATGGCGAACTCTTCAATGATTTTGCTCCACACCTCTTCGTTCTTCCTGTCCACGATCCGCAACTCAGTGAAGTAGTCAGCGAGACCGCTATCGTCGATGCGACGGCCCTGCACCTCCATGGCACCCTTTGTAAGCAAGATCAGGCGCCAATCGCTCGCCAAACTTCTCAGAATCTCTTCGGCCCCGTCAACGAGCGGCGCTGGACTGGCGAAAACTGAGGCAGCCGCTTCGTACACCGCCTCGCCTACTGCATCATCGAGCTTGACCCCAGCCCCGGTGCCGATGACCTCGTAAGCCTGAGCGCACGATATTGGGAACCGTTGGGGCGAGAAGCCGAAAATGCGGACGTTTTCGACGTCGATGAGTCGCTGACGCTGCTCCCAGAGGTTCCCGGATAAACCCGACTCCTCGACAACCGAGCGAGCCGCTCGACGCGCATCGTCGTATAGACGTTCCGTCTCCCATAGGGTGTCATCGCCGTCAAATACAGCTGTCTGCACGTTGCTAGTTCCGATGACCTACGCCGCAGAACCGGCGATCATCCGGTCAGTAGAGTCGGCGAAGCGAACAGCAAGCCTGCTGTGGCATCGGCGACGGGTCTTAATTCGTCAGTCACGGACTCGATCGTTGACACCTGTCTAGGCTATAGCGCTCTCGACAACCAAATCTCCACGTTAGCCGGTAGCGCGAAGCGCCCGTCGTCGGCCAGCAGTCTCGTCGCTTGGTCGGCCCCATGACAAGCGAGCTGGTATCGGCGTACTGTGATAGGTGGTCGAACTCAACGCCCGACGAACATAGGGGACTTCCCGAATGACATGTTCACATCACGCTGGGATCTAGCTCGTCGCTGCGATTCTGCCGTCTAGGGCGAGATGATGACGTGACGTTTGACGTCAGCATGAAATACGCCCATGTCGAACAAGAACGAAGATTCCTTCTCCCCGAGCTGCCAAGTACCGTCTACGACCTTCCTGGACGCCGCATCCTTGACCGTTACCTCGACGGCACCAGACTCCGCCTACGTCTGATAGAGGAGGCGGGGAAGCCGCCCAAGCGCAAGCTGGGCCAGAAGGTCCGTTTGGAGGGACAACCACCGCTCGCCGTCGCCCACACAACCGTCCACCTCGACGCTCACGAATACATGCTTCTTGCTCGGCTGCCCGGGGGCAGAGCTTTCGAAAACCCGCCGCAACCTCATCGTCGTCGGCTGTCGAATTTCAATCGACGAGTTCCATGGGCCCCTCGCAGGGCTGACGCTCGCTGAGACCGAGGATCCGGTCATGTGTTCCGAACAACTGACGGCAGAGATCGGGGGAATCGCCGAGGTCACTGAAGACGACCACTTCTCCGGTGGCAGCCTCGCGCTCACCACCACCGAGCAGCTTCGCCAACTTCTAGCCGAATACCTTGGACCTTCATCATAATCAAACGTGAGGCCCATATCCGTGAGCCCGGCGGTGACGAATGCCCGTTGCCAGCGGTCTGGGCCGCTCCGCTGGGGAGCATCGCCTGGATAGGCAAAGTGGCGCCCGACCGTTACAAGAACACTTCGCTTCGAACGATGTCTCGATGAGCGGGACGATACGTAGCAGCGAAAACGAAATACTCTCGAGGCGCAGCGTTAGAAAGCGTCGAACGACATCCATTCTCGTGCGGGCTCGAAGTGCGCTCGGTCCCGACCTGCGTTTGCCCATTGTGCCATGCTGGCAGCGTGGGCGACATCACAACGAGCTGCTGATAATCTAAACCCGGATCCACCGAATTGTTCGGGCGTTGATGGTGTGAGCATCCGCGAAATGGGCCCTCCGACCTGGGAGAATGTGGATAGTGAGGCCACATCATGACCCGGATCGGAGGGCACCTTTCAGATGCGAGTATCGCACAGTTTGGACAGGGTGGGGGTGACCTTCGACGATGAGCGTCTGGTCGCTAACGCCGGGCTGATCGCCCCGGCCGCTTTGGCCGAGCGTCTGGGCTTGAAGGCCCTGTTTGACGAGCGTGTCGATCTGGGCGACGCCCCCGGGGCGGCGAATGCGGGGCTCAAGGCGATGACGGTCATCCACGCCGTTTTGGCGGGGGCGGACAGCATCGACGACTGCGACGTTCTGCGGGCCGGGTCAACGGCGGTAGTGTTGGGCCACGAGGTGCGGGCGCCTTCGACGATCGGCACGTTCCTGCGGAGTTTCTCGTGGCCTCACGCCGGCCAGATCGATGTCGTCGCCGCCGAGATGCTCCGCCGGGCGTGGGCTGGCGGCGGCGGCCCCGGGGACCTGGCCGGGTCGTTCACTATCGACATGGACAGCTCCATCCACGAGACCTACGGCACGAAAAAGCACGGCGGCGGCCGTTTCGGTTACACCAAAGTACGCGGCTACCACCCTCTTTACGCTATCGCCGGGGACGGCCAGGTGGTGGCCTCCCGGCTGCGGGGCGGGAACTCGCACACCGGCCGGGGAGCGCCGCAGTTTTTGACCGGCGCGTTCAAGAGGGTACGCGCAGCGGGAGTGACCGGTCCGCTGGCCATGCGGGCCGATTCGGGGTTCTATTCCAAAGCGGTAGTGCAGTCTTGTCGGTCCGCCGGGGCCGGCTGGTCTGTAACCGCGAAAATGTACCCCAACGTGCACGCCGCGATCTCCACCGTCCCCGACGACGCATGGCAGCCGATCCCCTACTGGATCGAGGACGGCGCCGAGGTGGCCGCTATCGACTGGCACGCTTTTAAAACCAGGACCGATCCCGGTATCGCCTGCCGGCTAGTCGTGCGCCGGGTGCGGCCCACCCCCGGCTCCCAGCTGGCGTTGCTAACCAACTGGTCCTATCACAGCTTTATCACTGACCGCCCTGGCGACCCGATCGCCCTCGACAGCTGGCACCGGGCTCACGCCAACGTGGAGAACGCCATCAGAGACCTCAAATACGGCGTCGGGCTCAACCATCTACCCTCCGGGCACTTCGGAGCGAACGCCGCGTGGCTCGCATTGAACGTGATCGCCCACAACCTGGCCCGCCAAACCGCCCGCATCGGCGGCATAGACATCGTCGAGCGCCCAACAATACCCCCCGCCGGTCACAACACCGCAGTCCCGCCAGCGCCACCACGACAGCCGAGACAGCGCCGGCGCCCCGGGGAACGCAAAAACTACCTCGCTACCGACACCCTGCGACGCCGCTACCTGGCCATCCCCGGCCGTCTCGCATACTCCGCCCGTCGATTCACCTTGCACCTACCCGCCCGCTGGCCGTGGGCCGAGCAATTCAACTCGATGCTCCAAGCCATCCGAGCCGTCAAACTCGTCACCTGAACCCCACGCAAGAACCGACCCCCACCAGGCCGCGTCGACGACAACCCGACCACCGTCTAACACCGTGGCCTCACGCGCCCCGCTAACCCCCGCCTAAGCCATCGCGACCCCACCAAGCCCCCACGACCCACCCCAAACCCCCCCGGCCCTCAAAACCCCACAACCCAATCCAATCGGTGGATCCGGGGTAAGTTATTCCGCTTGGTTCGCTCCCGGAAGCGTCGGTAGTGAGATTAAGAGAAACATATGCCGAGTAAGTGGGAGTAGCAAGCTGCCGCGGGGCGGCTTATCGCTGGGTCACCGGGGGGTCGGTTGGGTGTTCTAGGTCGTCGAGCGCTGAGCGCACGGTGGCCTCAAGCGCGTCATCTTCGGGGAGGGCCGCACGCACGTCGTCGGGGAGGTCACGGTAGCGGTAGCCGGCTACCGCCATCGGCGTGTCGATACTGTGCAGGGCGTATCGCACGACGCGCTCGTTGTGGGTGGCGCAGAGCAGGATGCCAACTGTTAGCCCGTCGTTGGGAGTGCGAAGGATGTCGTCGATGACATTGACATAGAAGTTGAGCTGGCCGGCGTACTCCGGTTTGAACGGGCCTGTCTTGAGCTCTATGACCACATAACGACGGAGGCGGAGGTGGTAGAAGAGCAAGTCGGCGAAGAACTCTTCGCCACCGACCTCGAGGCGATACTGCCGGCCGACGAACGCGAACCCGGCGCCGAGCTCCAGCAGGAAGCGCTGCAGGTGAGCTACTAGCGCGCTTTCGAGTTTGCGTTCTGCGACCCCGGCCCTAAAGCCGAGGAACTCCAGGTTGTAGGGGTCCTTGGTCATCTGCTGGACGAGCTCGGACTCTCCGGCGGGCAGCGTGCGGGCGAAGTTGGAGGGGGCGGCGCCCAGCCGCTCGTGGAGCTTGCTCATGATCTGGTTCAGCAGGACGTTGCGGCTCCAACCGTTGTCGACGGCCTGGCTGGCGTACCATTCCCGCACGTCGGCGTCTTCGAGCTTGTCGATCAGGACCGTGATGTGACCCCAGGGGAGTTGTCCAACAGCTTGTTGGACAATTTCGGGCCACGCCTCGGCGAAGGCTCGCATGTAGTGGAGGTTCGAACGCGACAGTCCTGTCATGTCGGGGAACTCGGCACGCAGGTCGGCCGAGAGCCGCTCGATGACCTTGGTTCCCCAGCCCTCGGCGTGCTGACGGTCCAGGATGAGCCGACCGAGTTGCCAATACAGGCCGATCAGCTCGTGGTTGACGGCCAGATGGGCGCGCAGCTGTGCGTCTCGCACGGCGGTTTTGGCTTGGGCAAGTAGGGCGACGTACCCGTCGCGCTCAACAGGGGAAGCGGTCATCGTCTTTCATTGTGCCCGCAGCGGTAGAAGTCCGGCGACCGTCTCGCCACAGCTTCGGGTGCTGTGTCTCGATAACCCCCTTGTCGAGACTAGCGACTAGCAGTGGATGTTGATGGCTAGACCAATGGCTAGACCCCTAAAGCTCTCATGCGAAGCCAGTCTCCCCGAGATCATTGACGGCTGGCTGTTCCATCTGGGTGCTACCAAGCCGTCGCCCCGAACCCTCGCAGCCTACCGGGCTGACGTCGAGGGCGTCTCTCGGCGCATCGACACCGACGGCGCCGCCGTGCTCCACCTCGAACACCTGACCAGACGGGCCCTGCGAGCCGCTTTCGCTTCCTGGGCTGGCGACCACGCGGCCTCCTCGGTCCTGCGGGCCCACTCCGCATGGTCGTCGCTGTTCGACTTCTTGGTGGCCGAAGACCTGCTAGACGGCAACCCAATGGCCGCCGTCGGAAAGCCCTGCCTCGCCCCCTCCGCGCCCCGAGCCATCCAGGCCAATGACGCCGCCCAGCGCCTCCTCGCCATCGCCGCTGCGACCGATACCACTGGGCGCCTCCCCTGGCCCGAGCGGGACTTGGCCCTCGTCGCGCTGTTCTTGGTATCAGGCATCCGCGAAGGCGAGGCCGTGACCTTGGCATGGCCTCGATCGCCGGGCCCGACGGCGCTCGACGCCTCGAAGTGACCGGCAAGGCCAACAAGAGCCGCACCATCCCTATCGACCCGGCGCTCGAAGAGGTCCTCGCCGCCTACCAAGTCAGCCGGGCCGCCCGCTTCCCCGGCCACGACCTCGACCACCCCGCCACTGCGCTACTGGTCGACACCCGAGGACACCGCCTAGCCTCCCATCAGATCCCCCACAAGGGAATTCCGTGACGGAACCGCAGGGAATTACGTGACGGCGGACACTAGAAGTTCGGCCTCCCTGCCATGCCGGCGTTTCCCGCCTCGGCAGCGGCGCCATACCAGCGCTTTGCGCGGTCCGCCGGACCTGCCTGTCGGCGATGCGGTCGTACACCCGCAAGTACCAGGTGCCAGGGTCGGCCTCCACCATGGTTCCTTTCACCGGTACCTCCTCCGTGTCTCACGTTTCTAGACAAATACTAGACACGGGAGCCCGGTAAGGGGATTTTTCCCAGAGCCCGAGAGGAGAATCGAACTCCTGACCTACGCATTACGAGTGCGTTGCTCTGCCGTCTGAGCTACCCGGGCCGAATACCACCTCTTCGTGGCAGCCCATCATTCTAGCAAAGCAACCACGGCGAAACTCTTAGCCGAGTTCAGCCTGACGCTCCCCGACCGGCCATCCTGCGCCGTAGGAGCCGCCTGACCTGGCGTCGCTCCTCCTCGTCGTATCCGCCCCAGACCCCGAATTGTTGATTCGTCGCAAGCGCGAAGGCGAGGCAGTGCGCCCTCACATTGCATTCGCTGCAGATCGATTTGGCCCGGTTGGCCTCGGTCCACGCGGTCCCTGTCTGGCCGACCGGGAAAAAGAGGTCGGTGCTCATCTCCAAGCACGCCGCCTGCCGTCGCCACCCTTCGTTCCCACGTTGCCCAGCGACGCGAAGCATCGATATCGCCTGGACCAGGTGCTCGTCGCCTCGTCCACCGATCTTTGACACTGCCATGGAGAATTCCTCTCGGACACGACCAGGCTTCCCGAGTCGAGGCGTAACTTAATCATCCTTGTCAACATGATTAGGCTATCTTATTCATCATGAGTAGAAGTGATCATCCAGGTGTGACCAGTGGCACATCTGAGGGAGTGCGTCCGGTGTCGGAGCGCGACCCCGCTCTGATGGGAATAACCGAGATGGCTCGCGAGAGCGGTGTCAGCGTGAGCGACCTGCGCAACTGGGAGGCCCGATACGGCGTCCCACGCCCGGAAAGGTCGAAAAGTGGCCGACGCCTGTACAGTCTGAGCGACAAGGAGACCGTGATTCGCGTCCTGGCGCTTCGCGACGCCGGGCTGTCGCTGACAGGGGCGATCAACCAGACTCGCAAGGCCGGCCCGTTCGGTGAAGGCGGAGGCACCGGTGACGTCTCGCTGTTCGCGACCCTGAGGCGCAGCAATCCCGATCTCTCAGTCCACGTCCTCGACAAGCGGACGCTTCTGGCACTCACGAGGGCTATAGAGGACTGCTGCTTCGCTGCTGCGCAGCGACCGATCCTTCTCGGCGCATTCCAGGATCAGCGCTACTACAGGGCGTCACGGTCTCGCTGGCGGGACATGGCCCGCAGCTCCCTTTGTGCGATAACGTTCGCGACATCGTCCGCAGCTTCGCAGAGCACAAACGACGAGACCGGCGAACCCATCGTCAACATTTCCATCTCCGCGGGCTCACCACTCAGCCGAGAGTGGGCTCTCATTTGCGATGGCGTCGAGCGGCCGGCCTGCGTAGTCGGATGGGAGCGACCGGGACAAGAGGCTCGGCCGGATCCGGCCCGAGTGTTCGAGACGCTCTGGTCGGTCGACCCGTCAGTCGTCAGGCAAGCTAGCCGGGTCGCTTGGTCGATAGCCGCTCGACATCAACCGGACGTTCGCGGCATCGACGACATACTCGCCGAACGGACTGTACCCGCCGCAAGGATGGATGCCCTTCATTTAACAGAGTTGTTGGGCCGCACTCTGGAGTACCTCGCCACTGCGGCATAGTTCCCCCGCCAAGCACACTCTGCAGGCACCAAGATCGCGATCTTCCCCCGCCTCGCACAACCGGTCCAAGGGGGTGGCCGCCTACAATGGGGCCCGAGATGCAGGACGCGGATGGCCAAACCCCGGCTGTTCGCTCCGAACCCCCCGATTTGAAGCCAGCGGTCCGCGGCGTGGCACTCGTCGTTGCGGGAGCACTCGTAACCGGCGCGAGCGCCTCATTGCTCGGACTCGCGAAAGTGTCAGGGCCGACGGCAGCCTTTTTTCGTTGCGGGTACGCGCTCGCCCTTCTCGGGCCGCTCGCCCTTTTCGAGAGGCGCCGGGCGACGGCAAGCCTGGGGTGGCCGGTGATTGCCCGAGCCGCTGGCGGCGGCGTCGCCCTCGCAGTCGACCTAATGGTTTGGGACCAGTCGATCAAGCTTCTTGGTGCTGGACTATCTACTGTTGTCCAAGACACCCAGGTGCTTTTTGTCGCTGCCGCTGGATGGCTGCTGTTTCGTGAATCGATCAGCGCTCGAACCTTGGCGCTCGTACCCGTCATTCTGGGCGGCATCGCACTGATAGCCGGCATAGGCGGCTCCAGTGGTTCGAACCCGACTCTCGGCACTGCCCTCGGGATAGTCAGCGCCGTTGCCTACGCGGGCTACATCCTCTCGTTTCGGGCCGACCGAGACCAAGCTCTCCCCGGGGCCCGGCAGTTGTTCGTGGTGACCCTCGCCGCAACGGTCCTGTCGGGAGCCGTAGGAGCGCTAACAGGCACCCTGGTGATAACGCCGGAGTGGCCGTCCGCAGGATGGCTGGCGTTGGCAGCTGTCGTGGTGCAGGTGTTCGGATGGTCGGTGCTGAGCCGTGCGATGGCGCACCTGTCGACCGTCCACCTCTCCATCGGACTGCTCCTGCAGCCCGTTGCCGCACTTGCCTTTGCTGCGATAGCGCTCGGCGACTTCCCGTCCACCCTCCAACTGGTCGGCACAGTCGCAGTAATTGGCAGTGTAGCAGGCGCAGCTTACTTCGAAGGTCGACGCATCCCGGCGAAACCCCAGCCGGACGCTAGCCGGCCCACGTCTTAGGCGGACTGGCGACAGTCGGAGAGTCCCCGCCGGCCATCGCTTCGTCACAGGTTACTGCGCCTTGGCGGACAGCGGAGCGTCTACTTAGGACAAGTGTCGACGCAAGGACAGCCGTGAGCGAAACCGCCTCCAAAGCGAGCGCACCCGGCGACACGCGGAAGGTGTCGTCGAATGCCGCCCACCCCAAAAACACGCTCGCCACAGGGTTCACCGTGTTTATGGCCGGGATACTGGCCGTCATGGGACCGGCGCGGTACGCCAGCTGGCTTATCCCGACACTCGTCAGACCTACGACCGCCATCGCGTAGAGCTGCCAGCTCGAAAAGAGCACGGCGAGGCCCTTCGTGGCGAGGTCGGTGCATACTTTGATCAAAGCGGCGCTACCCGCCAAGCCAATCCCTGCCGCAACGCCGAGCACAGTTGCCGTGACGGCTCCCCTGCTCCTACGCGCCACCAGCAGGCACACGGTCACGCCGAGGACGGCCACGACCGCGATTGCCGTCGCCGGGAACCAGTCGACCGCCGCCGAGCCTTGAGACGTCGGCGTCGACGTGACGAGGAATACGGCCAGGCCAGCGACTAGGAGCGCCGCCCACAACATTTCAGTCAGTCGAATCCGTGGTCCCCCGGCGAAACGACTGGCCGGCAGGGTAAAAAGGACACCGGTGATAAGAAGCGGCTGCACCAGCGACAACGACCCTTGATGAAGAGCGTAAGCGTGGAAGCCGAGTCCGACGCCGAGCAGGGCGGTTCCGACAAGCCAAATCGGCGAGGCAACAACGCGACGCACCACAGTGGAAGATCGCGTTGACGAAGGCCCCGCGAAGGTCGCAGCCCGGTATTGAAGCGCCGTGCCGGCAGCGAATAGGGCCGCTGCGCCCAGGGCGGCTCCGACCGCAGCGGCGGCATTCACTGGCGAACCTCGTGCGCCACGAATGTGGCGGGGGGCTCGTGCGCCACGAATGTGGCGGGGGGCTCGTCCAGGTCCGTAGCCGAACCGGGCAGGGTCACTTCGAAACGCGCACCTCGTCCGACGTCCACTATCTTTACTGTGCCCCCGTGAGCGGTCACGATCTCCTTTGTTATGGCAAGGCCCAGACCGAACCCTCCCTGATCGAGGCTACGGGCTTCGTCGGTCCGCGCGAACCTGTCGAAGACCCACTCCCGCCGGTCCGCCGGGATCCCCGGTCCGTCGTCGGCTACGACGAACAGCACCGAACCGCCCGCCTCGGATAGCTCGACGGCAACCCGCCGGGTTGCATGACGCTCCGCATTGTCGATCAAGTTCTGGACCACCCGGCCGAGCTGACGCCTGTCTCCGGTTACCCGACCGGCGGA
>JAKBBS010000070.1 GCA_021808425.1 Actinomycetes bacterium | reverse complement strand
GCCATGCGTTCGTTCTCCTACGACCTGCTTGCCGAACGGCTTCGCGATGGCCTTGACGCAGCGGTGGCGTCGTCGTAGACAAAGCTGCCGCTGCACGTCAGTTTCCTGGTACTACGGTGGCGCATGAAATAGCGCACCGAGGAGGTTCCGGCAGTGCAGGAGCAGGTCATAGAGAGGATGGTCATAGCAGCCTCCCCGGAGGACTGCTTCGCGGTGCTCACCGACTTCGAGCATTACAGCGACTGGGCCGCGGACGTAAAGGCCGTACATGTAGACAGCACCGATGATCAGGGCCGAGCATCGGTGGTCACGTTTCGTGCCGCGGCGTTCGGACGAAGCACCTCGTACACTTTGCGCTACGACTACGAAGGCGCTCCGAGCGCTCTCTCATGGGTTCAGGTAGACGGCGACCTCACCGGCCAACTGGACGGCCGTTACCAGCTGTCAGCTTCAGATGGCGGAGGAACCGACATCGAGTACCGGCTGGTAGTAGACCTCAAAGTGCCGCTGCCTGGATTCGTCAAGCGACGAGCAGAAGGTCGAATCATGGTTACGGCTCTCAAAGACCTCAAAACTTTCGTGGAGGCGAAGGAGCCCTCCCCGACACCACCAAGACGGTAGGCGGGGCCGAGGACGGCACGCGGGCCGAGGACGGCGACGCTCGAGCAGGATCCGGGGATCTCAGCGGCGAACGCCTAGAAAATGCTCGACGCGCCACAGCAAAGTTGGTTGGCGGAAGTGGCCGTCGAGGACGAGGCCCGTCGTTCCTTCACCGGCGAGCGACGTGGGGGCGCTGAGCGTAACCGATCCGGCCGGTCCAGCGGCGGGGGAGAACGGAGGCGGTGACGACGCCGACAGCGAGACCTGAGCAGGCGTCCCCGGCGGGTAGATCGTCTTCAGGGCTTTGGTCGTGACAGATGAGACTGTCTGGTCGGCCCACGTAACCTTGTAAATGGGGGTGCCGGCGGGGAGAACTGTGCGCGGCGCGAAAACTGAGAACGCGCTGTCGGTGAGAGCCTGGGCAGCGTTGATCGCCGCTGCGACAAGCGGGCCGTTGCGCTGCCCGAGCACTATCCCGAAGAGGGTTATTGGGATTCCGTCGACCTTTCTCGTCACCGCCCAAACCAGGCATCCTCCTGCAGCACCGGTCGAACCCGTCTTGATCCCGATGTAGCCGTTCTTACCGGCGAGGCTGTTGTAGTTGGCTACGTTCCCGGCCAAAGGGAGGTTGGCGCTCGCCATGTCGACTATCTGAGCGAACACGGGATTCGCCATCGCCTTGCGGGCAAGCAGCAGCTGGTCAGATGCGGTCGACTCGGAGCCAGCTTCGTAGCCGCTGGCATCGACGTAGGAGGTGTGCGTCATTCCGAGAGCCTTCGCAGTGGAGTTCATCTTCGCTACGAAGGCGTTCAGGGAACCGGCGTCGAAACTGGCGAGGATGTCCGCCATGTTGTCGGCGGAAGGTATCAGCAGCGCTTGGAGTGCGGTCAGCTCCGAGATCTGCTCTCCTGCGCTCACGGTCACCAGAGATTGGTCCTCGGCTATGCGCAGAGGAAGCGTCGCTGCTTGCGCGGCGCTCACAGTGATAGTCGGCCCGGGTTCACCAAGGCTGAGCGGGTGGTCATCGAGGACGACCAACGCCGTCATCACCTTCGTGACGCTGGCAAGCGGTACCGCCGTGTTCTCGGCGTGCCCGGCGAGCACCTGCCCTGATGCGGTCATGATCTCCGATTCGCCCTGGCTCGGCAGTGCGACCGGAGCCGGCTTGCCCGGCACTGAGGCGGGAGGCTTAGCGACGGCGAGCGCGACTGGGGGAGCGATCGCGGCGTTTGCAGCGATCGCCACGATCACTCCGGCGGCGACGAGGAGGAGCAGGGCAAAGACGCCAACGACTACGCCAACGACGAGCGCAGTGGAGCGCCCCTTTCTTCCCTTGCTATGGGCGCCGAGAGGAATCGTTTGACCCTTTCAGCTTCGCACCCGCTTGTTGAAGGCGCGAATGCCGAGCCCGGTGAACAACACGGTGAACCCGATGAGGACCGGGTAGATGACGTAGAGGTGCATATGCGGAACGGAGGTGAACGCTGAGCGCATGCCCTCGTTTACGTATATCAAGGGGTTGACAAGAACCAAGGTCTGCAGCCACTTGAAGCCTCCGACTTTGACAGACGCCAGGCGGGTCCACTGGTAGTACGTCCCCCCGAGAAACGTTATCGGCAGGACGATGAAGCCGAACATCAGACCGATGTTGCGCGGCTCGAAAGTGCAGCCGAGAAGCAGCCCGAGAGCGCTGAAGGCAATGCATGTGAGCGGTATGAGTGTCAGAGCAACAGCCCATTTGACGTTGAACGAAGGATGGACTCCGCTTGCGTGGACCACGGCGGCGATCGGAAAGACTATGACTGCGGCAAGGACACCCTGAAGCACGCCCGAGAGCACTTTCGCGACGGCCACCAGCCATACCGGGCAAGGGGCTTGAACCCGGTCTTCGATCTCACGGGTGAAGCCGAACTCCTGCGCTAGCGTCAGAGCCACGGTCTGCACCCCTTGGAACATCACCGATATCCCGACGACTCCTGGCACGAGCACAGACGCGAAAGAGGCGGCACCACTGCCACCCCCGACGGACTGGCCGATCTCGGGAAACACGAACAAGAACACGAAGACGAGTAGGAACGGCTGCACCAATGTGCGCAGCACGAACTCGCCGAGGTGCTTTCGCAGAACCGTCAGGTCCCTGACCAGGAGCGCCCCGAGTGCGCTGACACTTGCCGACGCTGCGCTCCGGCGGACTCCGACGTCGATCGTCGGTCCGTTGGCGCATGACGCGTCGCGAAGCTCTACTGACGCCATCAGTCTCTCAGCTCCTTTCCGGTCAGGTCGATGAAGACCGTTTCGAGTGTCGGTTCTTCCAGCGACATGTCGACTATGCCTATACCGGCGCGCTCAGCCGTCGCTACCACCTTGGGGAGGACACCCGTCCGGTCGCGGACGTGGATCTCGATGCCACCGTCCGTCGCACGAAGTTTCGTGGCCTCGGGCATGTCGGCCTCCAGCTCGCCGAAGAGTACTCCCGGGTCGCCTGCGACCCTGACTTTGAGGATTGTTTCGGCGCCTACCGAAGCCTTCAAGACTGCCGGCGTGTCCATGGCCAGGATCCTTCCGTGGTCCATGATCGCCACCCGGTTGCAGAGCTGGTCGGCTTCCTCCATGTAGTGCGTGGTCAAAAGGATCGTCTGCCCTGCCGCGTTCAAGCCCGTTAGCACTTCCCAAAGCGCAAGCCGGCTCTGCGGATCAAGGCCGGCGGTAGGCTCGTCCAAGAAGAGAACTGCCGGGCGGTGAAGCATCGCCCGGGCGACCATCAGCCTCTGGGCCATGCCGCCCGACAGTGCGTAGACAGAGGCCTTTGCCCACTTGGCCAGGTGGAACTGCTCAAGGAGCCGGTCGGCCTCCGACTTCGAGTCCCTCGCCGACATAGCGAAGAGGCGGCCGTGGAAGTAGAGGTTCTCCCACACGTTGAGCTGGCGGTCCAGGGTGTTCTGCTGGGAGACGACCCCGATCAACTGTTTGGCGAGCGCCGGATGAGCGACGACGTCAACGCTGCCGACGTACGCCTTGCCGGCACTTGGTATCACGCGGGTCGTGAGCATTCCGGCTGTCGTCGTCTTGCCGGCGCCGTTTGGGCCGAGCAAACCGAAGATCTCGCCGTGTGCCACTTCGAGGTCGAGTCCGTCGACAGCTTTGAAGTCGGTCCCGGGATAAGTCTTCGTCAGGCCGACGGTGCGTATCATCGCCGTAGCGCCGATCGTGGCCGGAGCGGGACTCACCCTGTTATCGTTCGAGTCGTGCAGCATGTCGAAAGGCAAGGTTAGGCGACCTTTGACTCTTAGAAGTCCCGACGCGGACCAGCCGAGCCTCCTCGGTGCCGCGCTCGACGGTGTCGCCCAGGCGGTCGTTATCTGCGACCCGGCCGGAGGAGTCGTCTTCGAGAACGCCGCCGCCCGAAGGATACTGTCGTCGCGGCCTTCCGACGCCTTGCTCGCGCAGGCCGTGGATGATCTTGTCGTCGATGCCCTGGCTGGTAGCGCCTCGGAGAGACGCGTCGAGCTGCTGTCGCCCGCTCGGCGGACCCTGGAGGTCAGGGCCTTCCCGGTAGCGTCCCCGCCGTTGGGGGCGGTGGCGGTGATCGACGACATCTCCGATCGGATTCGCCTCGAAGCCGTTAGACGGGACTTCGTCGCGAACGTCAGCCACGAGCTCAAAACGCCTACCGGCGCGCTTGCCCTGCTCGCCGAGACGATCGAAGGCGAGACCGATCCGGAGGTCGTGCGCCGTCTTGTCGTCCGCCTCGGTGCCGAGGCCGAGAGGCTGAGCCGTACCATCGACGACCTGCTCGACCTCTCAAGAATCGAGGCCAACGAGAGCCCTGAACTCGACGAAGTGGACTTGTCCCAGCTGCTCGACGATGCCGTCACACCACACCGCGAGGTTGCCCATAGCATGGGGGTGCAGCTGGCGGCTCCCGTAGTGAGCGACGCAACCGTCGTGGTAGGGAACCGCCGCGATCTTCTGTCTGCGGTTTCCAACCTCGTCGAGAACGCGGTGAAGTATTCGGAACCGGGCGGGGAGGTGGCCGTCGAGACGGCGCGGACGCAACGGGGAATCGAGATCACCGTCTCCGATCATGGCATCGGGATCCCGGCCAGGGATCTGAGCCGGATCTTCGAGCGCTTCTACCGGGTCGACCGTGCAAGGTCACGCACCACCGGCGGCACCGGCCTTGGGCTATCGATCGTTCGTCATGTCGCCACGAACCACGGCGGAAGGGTAAAGGTCAGGTCGGTCGAAGGCGAGGGCTCCACCTTCTCTTTGATCCTGCCGGACTCGCGTGTCGGGAGCGACACTTGACGTCCCCGTCTGTCTCGGTGCTCGTGATCGAAGACGAGGAGTCGTTCATACAGGCTCTGTCGGTCGGCCTCGGCCGGGAAGGGTTCGAGGTGGTCATAGCCCGAGACGGGGCGGAGGGCCTCGAAATGTTCGAGGCTGCTAATCCAGATATCGTCCTTTTGGACCTGTGGCTGCCAAAGCGATCCGGCCTTGATGTCTGCAGACAGATCCGCGAGCGCAGCCGTGTACCAATCATCATGGTCACCGCCAAGAGCAGCGAAACCGACACAGTCGTCGGCCTCGAAGTCGGCGCCGACGACTATGTCACCAAACCGTTCCGCTTAAGCGAGCTGGTCGCTCGGATGAGAGCCGTGTTGCGCCGCTCGGCGAGAGCGGATGAGCTCACCGCCGTCGACGAGCGGATTGTCATCGACAACCTGGAGTTGGACCGCAGCCGTCACGAAGTCTACCTCGACGGACTGAAGATACTCCTACCTCTGAAAGAGTTCGAGCTCCTCGAGAACCTCATGTCGAATGCGGGGCGTGTCGTCACAAGGGACTCTTTGATCGACAAGGTGTGGGGTAGAGATTACGTAGGCGACACCAAGACCCTCGACGTGCACGTCAAAAGGTTGAGGGCGAAAGTCGAGTCGGATCCTTCGCAACCGTCCAAGATCCTGACAGTTCGCGGTGTCGGCTACAAGTTCGAACCTGCGGGAGCAGCTAAGCGTTCCGCCGCCGCCGGAGCTGAGCGACCCCGAAGTGACGGCTCTACGTCGTCGAGGATGTCCGGCTGATGCGCCCCCGCCAGATGCGCCGGCGCGAGAACGTCGCCGCAGAGGGTCTCCAGGCTTTGGAAGTCTACCGCTGGGCAGACAAGCTGACAGAAGTCACGAAGCCCGAAGAGGCGATCGAAGCGACACTCGCCAAATGTCGTGATATCTCCCAGGGCGCCGACGTCACGATCACCCTGAGCGACTACGCAGGCGGAACCAGCTGGCAGCTCGACGCTGCCGGGAGCATGATACGAACGCCGTTCACGACCAACACTCAGCTGCGGGTAGCGCCCGGCAGTACCGCCAGCGCGTTACAAATCGATGGGGCAGGAGACGGTGTCATCATGGTTGTGCCGTCCGGCGGCGCGAGTCGCCCGGTCAGCCAGCAAACTCTCGACGGGATTGGCCGCGGTTTCAGCTCGGCTTTCACCAGCACGCTTCGCTTACGCGAGTGGAACGCCGAATCTGAGGCCAGGGCCTTCGACGGCCTTCATGACCCGCTCACGGGTTTGGCGAACCGCAAAGGTTTCTCGACCTGGCTCGGACCCCTCCTTGCGGCGGCGAGCAGCGAAGCGCCGGTGGCGGTAGTAGTCGTCGACCTGGACGGCTTCAAGGACGTCAACGCAGCGTTAGGCGAAGCGACCGGCGACGCGCTTCTTATCGAGGTGGCGAGGCGGATCGAGGCGAACAACGACCAAGGGAGTTGCGCGGCACGCCTCGGCGATGACGAGTTCGCCGTCGCTGTTCAAGGCCCCCCGGGATCGTGGAGCGTGGTTGAGGTAGCGCAACAGTTGCTGGAAGCGATCGAGGAGCCGCTGTCCCTCGACGGAATCCCGCTTCGCCTAGCAGTGACGGCCGGCCTGAGCGAAGCCCCTCTAGACGGAGACATCGCATCGGATCTGCTCTGCAAAGCCGAGATCGCGAGGGGACACGCCCGCCTGTCAAGGCAGCGGGTCGTCTCGTTTACCCAGTCGTTGGACTGGGAATCGAAGGCCCGTCTTGAGATGACAAGGGGACTCGAGGAGGCGATCAGCTGCGACCGCCTTGAAGTGTGGTACCAGCCTGTGGCGCGCACCGGCGACGGAACAGTTACCGGCATCGAAGCCCTAGCCAGGTGGTCCGGGATGGGACGCGGGTACATATCTCCAAGCGAGTTCATCCCGATCGCCGAGCAGTCAGGGACCATCGGACGGTTGACATGGTGGGTGATCGAACGCGCGCTGAGTGACGCCGCGAACTTGAGGGCACAAGGGTTCGACCTCACAGTCGCCGTCAACATCTCGCCGGAGATCCTCCACATTCCAGACGTCTTACAGCGTGTCGGCGCCGCGCTTGGAGGTTGCTGCGTCCCGCCTGACAAGCTGCTCCTCGAGGTGACGGAATCTGCATTCATCTCCGAAACCCCGTTGGTCTTCGAGGCGCTCAGCGCACTCACCCGACTGGGGATTCGGGTGGCTATCGACGACTTCGGGACAGGCTACTCGTCGCTTGCACGGCTGCGCGATCTGCCGGTAGACACCATCAAAGTGGACCGGTCATTCGTTTCGGCAATGAGCTTCGACTCCACTGACGCAGCGATCGTCAAAGCGATACTCGAGCTCGCCAGGAGCATGGGCCACAGCGTCGTAGCCGAAGGTGTCGAGGATCGCGACACGTGGGACACGCTTAGAACCCTAGGTTGCGACCTGATGCAAGGCTTCGTGCTCGCACCGGCGATGCCGTTGGGAACAGTCGAGGACTGGCTGGGCGCCCACGCCGCGGGCACCCACAGCCTGCTTTGACATCGGGGGGACATCCCGGCCGACCTGGCCAATCCAGCGAACCTGGCCAGCGTCGCGCGAACCCGTTGACTTGCGACGAGGCGACCGAGATCATTTGGGCGTTCGAGGCGGGGGTCGACGCGTTGGGAGCAGAACCTGGCGTAGTACCCGTGCTCGCTGTCGCCGTACGGTCAGGCGACGTGGGTCGCCTGCCAAGGCCGCCGCTGCACTTCCCCGCAGTGGTCGTCCTCGTCGCTCGAGACGACGCCGTGTCGAGCTCCGCGACACCGGCAGATGTCGCATTGACAGACCTCTCGTCACTGGCGAAGCCGCCGTGGGTGGCGGTACGCGACTGCACGGCGGCGCTTGACGACCTCGCAGTTGCTGTCGCCCGCTCGCCCGTTGCGGCGCTGACGCTAGTGCAGCTCCTTCGGGCAGGGGCGGGCCTCTCATTGGATCAGGGTCTGCTTGCCGAGTCCTTGGCGTACTCGACCCTGCAGTCGGGGCCAGAGTTCGCAACATGGACGGCCCGCCGGCCGACACCAGCCTCGCTGGCTAGCGAGGAGGGCGGCGACGCTCTCCTTGTCAGCCGTCACGGCGACTTGATGCGGATAGCGCTCAATCGCCCGCGTGTCCACAACGCGTACAACACTTCGATGCGAGACGCTCTCGCGGAGGCGCTGTCGGTGGCACTCCTCGACACCGACGTCGAAGTCCTTCTCGAAGGTACGGGGCCGTCATTTTGCAGCGGTGGGGATCTCACCGAGTTCGACACCTTCGACGACCCCGCATCCGCAAACCTCGTGCGGATCGAGCGAAACCCCGGACGCCTTCTAGGCTTGCTGTCGTCACGTGTGACGGCAGTCGTCCACGGCTACTGCGCCGGGTCCGGAATAGAGTTGGCGGCGTTCGCTTCGAAGGTCTTGGCCAGAGGCGAGGTGACGATCTGGCTCCCGGAGCTCGCTATGGGCCTCCTGCCTGGGGCGGGAGGTACCGTCAGCCTCCCCCGGCGGATCGGCGCCGGACGGACCGCATGGCTAGCCTTGAGCGGTTCGCGCATAGACGCGGCCACTGCGATTTCGTGGGGGCTGCTCGACGGCTGGCTATAGCCGTGCGAGGCTCCTTGAAACGATGGCGTCGGGTGCAGTTGAGGAAACCCGGATCCTTGACATCCAGTGAGAATTTCAGATATCATATACTGAGTACGGAAACCCAAAGCCCAACAATTCCATAGAACATTATTCCAAAATGGCCGTTTCGTTCCTGGAAAGGTACTCGGCCAACTAAGCCAAATCCTTCGGGGACCCCCCGATGATCGGGTGACACCTGCTGAACATCGCAGACAAGAAAAGCCGACTTCCAGTTATGCCACAGGAGGATTCACCGACCAGTGCAGCATCATGCGCTCAATCCAGACACAACAAAGCTGCTGAGTTCCGTCAGCGTCGCAACGCTATCGACACGTCTATTCGCGCGAGGTCTCCGCAACACCTTCCTTCATGGCCTATCTCCGCTGAGCACGCACGCGTCGAACCTTGTGGGGGAGGCGTTTACACTTCGCTATATCCCAGCTCGTGAGGATATCGACGTCCTCGCTGCCTTCGCCGACTATGACCATCCTCAGCGCGCTGCGGTCGAACAGGCTCCCCCAGGATCGATCTTGGTGATGGACTGCCGGGGAATGGACCGCTCAGCGGCTAGTGGTGAGATCCTGATGACGCGGCTACAGCGACGCGGCGTGGTAGGGATGGTCAGTGACGGTTCAGTGAGGGACGCTGGTCCGATATCACAAATGGGCTTCCCTGTTTACGCCAAAAGCCGGTCGGCGATGATAAACCTGTCCCTTCATCATGCCGTCGACTTCAACATCCCAATTGGCTGCGCCGGAGTGCCGGTCTACCCAGGGGACATTCTGGTCGGCGACATGGACGGCGTCGTGTGCATTCCGCGTAAGTTCGCAGACGACGTCGCAGCCGAGGCGTTCGAGATGGAGCAGGTCGAGGACTTTATCTTGGAAAGGGTACGCGGGGGCGCGCCGCTGCGAGGCAACTATCCACCTGACGAATCCACGATGCAACTTTACAATGCCTCGCACGCACCGGCAGGAAGCACACACTGATGTTTGTAGCGTCCCACCCCGACAACTGGACTTCTGGGCGGCCGTACAGCCCAGCTGTCGTCGTAGGCAGGACAGTGTACGTGTCTGGACATGTTCCTGTGGACAGGGACGGACGTACTGTCGGAAGTGATACTCGCGATCAGACCGAGCAGGTATTACGCAATATTGAGCGCACATTGTCCAGCTGTGGGCTGACGATGGCCGACGTCGTCGCGACGACGGTCTACTTGACAGATATCACGACGATGTCCGGCCTCGACGAGGCGTACAGGTCTTTCCTCGCTGCCACTTCCTTTCCGACCAGAACCACAGTCGAGGTGTCCGCGCTTGGCAGAGCAGACTTTCAGGTTGAGATATCTGCCATAGCTTGCGGCAGTGGTGGCACCGACTCTTGACGAATAGCGCCATCGACCGGGAATCCCTTAGAGATCTAATTCGTAGGTTACCGCGGGTTCGACTGGCGGAGTTGCCTACACCACTAGGGGAGTACCCACGCCTTGCTCAAGCGGCGGGCATCGGGAGCCTACTGGTCAAACGAGATGACCTTAGTGGGCTCGCGCTCGGTGGGAACAAAACTCGCCTCTTGGAGTTTATTATCGGTGATGCCCTTAATACGGGCTGCGACGTATTGGTAGCAGGTGGGGGAGCGGAACAGTCCAATCATGCTGTGCAGTGCGTCGCCGCAGCAAACAGAGTTGGCATGGATGCAGTCGTCGTGCTTCAGCAGCGTCCCGATGCACGTTCGAACGGTAACGCGCTGCTCCACGAGGTTCTCGGTGGAAGAACCGTCTGGGTCGGAGGAGATCCGACGATCGCCGATCGGACGTCGTCGGCGTGCCATATGCAACACGAGGCCGATCTGCTCCGCGAGAGTGGCCGAACGCCCTACGTGCTCGAATCCTCGCTTCACCCATTATCGGTTGTCGCCTATCTGAACGCGGCAATCGAGCTCTGCGACCAATTCGACGCACTGGGCGTCGCACCTCGGCGCATCTACGTGACCTCCGAAGGATCTGCGTTAGGAGGACTGACGCTTGGAAAGCACCTGCTGGGCCTTGCCTGGGATGTTGTGGGACTCGACTGGCGGCCGTTGCAACCTTCCACACTCGACACTCTGGCCAGCGTTGTCCTCGCCGCAACGCGACTCCTGGGAATCGCCGACCGAACTGAAGGAATCGACTATCTGCTCAGACCGTCAGGGGAACCCGCATACGGTGTCGGACGCAGTAGCTCATGGTCAGCAATGAAGTTGGCCGCGCAAATGGAAGGACTGTTGCTCGACCCGGTCTATACTGCGAAGGGTTTTGCGGGGATGCTAGATCATTTGAGGGAGTGTCCGCTCGACAACGACGACACGGTCGCCTTCGTACACACCGGCGGGCTAGGCGCGATATTCGCTTACGAAGCCGAGATCCGTCGCAAGATAGTGAACCCCTTGGTGGCCACGTGACGACCGTAGCTGTCGTGACCGGAGCGGCCGGCCTCATCGGTGGGCACTTGGTGCGGCATTTGGTCGACCACGGGTCACATGTGATCGCACTCGACGAGCGCGACGCATCCGGTGTCGACCTTTTTGGCGCTAGCCGGCAGTCTCGGCTAACGTTTGTGAGAGCGGACACAACAAACCTAGCTGACATGACATCCATCGGCCGAGACGTCGCTCGACTCTACGGGCACGTGGACCACTTCATCCACGCCGCTGCAGTGACCGCTCTATCGGACAGTGTGAGTCCGTTCGGAGATGTCGTAGGTGTAGACCCTGACGTGTGGCGGCGGATCATCGATATCAACTTGACTGGAGCGTTGATCAGCCTGCGCAGCCTCATCGAACTGCTACGTGCGGCTGATCGTGCCAAGGTTCTCTTTCTCGGATCGATCCAAGGAAGCGTTCCGACACTGGAGACGGGAAGTTACGCCGTCAGCAAGGCTGCACTGGTTGCGTTGGCACGTCAACTTGCCGCAGAGCTGGCACCGCTTCGCATTACCGTGAACGTCCTTTCGCTCGGCCCGATCCAGACGACGAATCAGACGGTTCCCGACATTGGTGAAGGACCCACCCCGATGCGACGTTTCGGCCGTCTCGACGAGGTCGCAGAAGCGACTGCGTCACTTTTAGGCGGCTGCTTCGACTACATGACCGGTGCGGTTATCCCACTCGACGGCGGTGAGCATCTCCGACCTCGCGGTAACCCGCCGAGGTATCAGGTCGCTTCGACTGCCATCCGTGATGAGAGCGTCGAGGTCCTGTGATGGCCTCAGGTGTCAAGACCATTCTGAGATGTGGGGTCTTCGTCGACGGGAGCGGGATGCCGGCGAGCGAAGATACGGGCGTCGTGATCGACGGCGAGGAGATAGCGGCAGTTGCTCCTTGGGGCGAGCTTGGAATCCGAGGTGAGTACCGAGACTTGAGGCGCTGCAGCGTCATCCCCGGAATCGTCGATGGACACACTCACATCTGCCTGGGTTCACCAAGCAGTCCATCTTGGGCTGCGTCGGCAGAAGATCCCATCGGCGTCGTCACATGGGGCCTTGCGTCCTCGTGCGCCTCACTGCTGAGCGGTGTGACCACCGTCGTAGACGCCGGGTCTCGTGACGGGCTCGCCTTGCGTGTAGGAGCCCTGATCAAGTCGGGAGTTGCAGTGGGGCCGAGGGTGCTCGCTGCAGGGCCAGCGATCACTACAACGGGGGGACACGGAGCCTCGTTTGGCATTCGAGCGGACAGCGTCGACGAACTGGTGAAAGCAGTACGAGCAAACGTTTCCAGCGGCGCCGACTATGTCAAGATTATGGTGACTGGCGGCGCTATCACACCCCAATCGAACAGGCGACGGTCACAGTACCGACAGGAGGAGCTAGACGCAGCGATCGCCGATGCGCACCGGCTGAACAGAAAGGTCATAGGTCACGCAAACTGCACCGAGGGAATAACCCGGGCGGTGCAAGCGGGTATCGACATCGTCGCTCACTGCAACTGGCTTGGCGAACGCCCCGGTACAGTGGAAATGGACTCCCACACCGTAGATTTGATGGCGGCGCAAGGTACGTGGATCGACCTCAACATACAGGGTGCCTTTCGCGACATCGAGGAGGCTGACGGTCGCGTGCTGTCCGCCTACCCGGGTGGGCCGACACCACGCACGCGATGGGAGCTCTTGAGACCGCTCGCTGAGCGTGGAATCGGTATCTACCTGACGAGCGACGGCTTCGGGCCAAGTGTCGGCTCGTTTACAGAACAGCTGAGCGCTGTTGAAAGCGACGATGTGCCATCGCCCGAAGGGCTGGTCTCGCACGTGACCTCAATTCCAGCGGAGGCGCTAGGCCTCGCGAAGCGCCTGGGTAGTCTCCATGCCGGCAAGCTCGCAGACCTGGTTGTCCTCGACGGTGACCTCCGAGCTGACCGCAGGTGCTTGGCGAAGCCATTGTCGGTATTTCGCTCGGGTGTCGAAGTGGTCTCCAACGGGTTATTGCGCCGCCCGGCTCTCCTCGGTCGGGCGGGGGCGGAGAAGGACGCACAGGAGGACCTTCTGGTAAGGGTGTTCCGTGAACTCGACTGAGGCGCCCCGCCTGGCGAACGATCCACATTCGCCTGTGATCGGAGTCGTCGACGCGCACGTGCATATGTGGGAAGCCGGCACCCGCGAGTACCCTTTTGGCCCTCACGATGGACTTCCTGTTCCGACAACAAGTGCCACCGCCAGCGATCTCATCGCTACCAGCGGAGGGTTGCTCAGTGGGGCGGTGCTCATCCAGCCCCGCCTTTATGGCTACGACCACGGATACCTCTACGACTGTTGCGCTGCGTCGGACTTGCCATTCCGTGCGGTCGCCCTGATCGGCATAACGCGGCCGACCGCTGTAGGCGAGTTGCGCCACCTCTGCACCAACAGGTTCACGGGTGCAGCGAGAGTGATAGCTCTAGGCGCAAAGCCCGCGGACTGGCTTTGCGGCGACAGTGCGAGCCGTGTTTGGGAAGCATGCCAGGAACTTTCGGTTCCGGCAGAGTTCCTAGTGGATCCACCCCAGCTACGACACTTGCATGACGTGGCCACCATGTACCCTGATCTGGTCATCATCGTCGACCACCTCGGCAGATGTTACTCCAATACCGACGCAGACCACGAGTCCAGCCTGCTGGGGCTTTCACGCTATCCAAACGTCTATGTGAAGCTATCTGCGATAGGTGCGCTGTCTGGCGAAGAGTTTCCCTACGTTGACATGTGGCCGCTGATAAGGTCATGCAAAACAAATTTCGGGTCACAAAGACTTATGTGGGGTAGCGACTGGCCTCACCTACGCAGTGGACACTCCTACGCCGACGGCCCGGCCGCGCTTGCTGAGGCGCTTGAATCATCAAATGATCGCGAACTAAACGACATCTTTAAATCAACTGCGCGAAGGCTTTATGGCCTTCCGACGACAACCTGACGAGAGAAATGCTATGACACTTGCTAAAATTGAACCTCTTGTAGACCGTGTCTCGCGAACTGAGCAGGCATACATTGCACTTCGCGAAGCTCTGTTGTCAGGGGTGTTTGCCCCCGGGGCACAGCTACGAGAAGCTGATGTCGCCGAGCAGCTCAACGTGTCGAAGACCCCAGTGCGCGAGGCAATGTCTAGTCTTCGCGCCAAGGGGCTCCTCGTTCCAGGGCCGAAGCGGGGAATCCTCGTTGCGCGCATCGACGCGGAGACTGTCCGCGAGATCCACGAAGTGCGAGCCGTTCTCGAACCAGAAGCGCTCCGCCTCGCGGTTCCTCACCTCGATCCGGACGTCGTGCGGGTAGCGCACGAACACCTCGACGAGGCTGCACGCCACGGCTCACGACACGACCTAGGCGCGATGAGCCGCGCTAACCGTGATTTCCATGAGCTTCTCTACGAGAAATGTCCCAACAACACCATCAAGTTCCTTCTAAACGACATGCGGGACCAGATGCAGTTCGCGGCCGTCAGTGGCTGGAGAGGCACCGCCTCGTCGTGGGAGTACGAACGAGATGAGCACATTGCTATGCTCGAGGCAGCCTCCAGCGGGAATGGAGATCTAGCAGCACAACTCTGCAAGCAGCACATCGAGCGGGCAGCAGTGAAGATTCTTGCGGCGGCAGCGGTCGGCGACGAATCGCGATCCGAAAGTCTTCGTTGACGAACATCGGCTGCGACACGAGCAAATTCGAGCTGGCGGCGATATGCGAACGCGCCAGCGTCGCAGCAGAGTACCTTCGACGCGCCGACAGGTGTGTCCGGGCAGTGGCGCTGCGAGCTGCAGCGGAGGCCCTTGAATCCCGACGCGAGAACCTCGTCGAGATCGCCAGGGCTGAAACGCGCCTGGGAGAAGCTCGACTCACTCGCGAACTGGCACGGACCAGCTACCAGCTTCAGCACTTCGCGCGTGTCTTAGACGACGCCGATTATCTGGAAGTCCTCCATGACCAGCCTATGGACACAGCGATGGGCGCCCAACCTGACCTCCGTCGGTATCTCGTAGCACTCGGCCCCGTCGCTGTATTCGGCGCTGGCAATTTCCCCTTCGCGTTCTCGGTGCCCGGCGGCGACACTGTGGCCGCCGTTGCGGCGGGATGCCCGGTCGTGGTCAAGATTCACCCGGACCATCGACGGACGTCGATCGAGTCTGCTGCGGTAATGATCGAGGCGTTCCTAGCCGCAGGATTGCCGGCCGACACGCTACAACTCGTCGGAGGCCTCGAAACAGGCCGAGATCTCGTAGTCAACTCGGCTATCAAGGCTGTTACCTTTACCGGCTCGCTCAGCGGCGGACGGGCGCTTATGGAAGCCATCGCGGAGCGCGATGACCCGATCCCGTTCTTCGGAGAGCT
>JAKBBS010000352.1 GCA_021808425.1 Actinomycetes bacterium | reverse complement strand
TGCGGCCCGCCCGGGCCAGGCGGAAGTTCGGCCGCTACCAGGGCGGCACCCTCGCCGTCGACGTCGGTTACGAGAACTGACGCTCCCGCCTCCGCCAAACGACGCGCGACGCCCGCACCGATCCCTCTTGCAGCGCCGGTTACGACGGCGCTTCTACCTTCCAGGGACCAAAGCTCCGAAAGGCTGCGAGCCGAGAAGTCTGCGATTGCCATGGTTCTCCTGGGTCTAGGTTGCGAGATAGCCGCCGTCGACCGCTAGGGCATGGCCGAGAACGAAGGAGGACGAGTCACTGCAAAGCCAAAGGGCAGCGTCGGCGATCTCGTCGGGGTTGCCGAAGCGGTGCAGCGGGGTGAGCCTTTGGGCCACATCTCCAGGGTCTCGGTGGCGGGTCGCAATGGCATTGCGCAGCATCGGCGTGTCGATCGCCCCAGGGCAGATCGCATTGATGCGAATCCCCGAGGAGGCGTAGTCGATCGCGGCGCTTCTTGTGAGGCCGAGCACGCCGTGCTTCGACGCGGTGTACGCCGGCTGGTTCGGTTGAGGCCTGAATGAGTTGGTGGAGGCTATGTTGACGATCCGCCCCCCCCTGCCTGCGGCGAGCATCGCCTTGATCTCATGCTTCATGCAAAGAAACACCGACCGGAGATTGACCCTGATCATCCTGTCGAACTCGTCGTCCTCGCAGTCCGCAAGGGCTACACGTTCGAACTCGATGGCTGCAGCGTTGACTGCGCAGTCGAGTCCGCCGAAGCGGTCGATGGCGACAGCGACCATGGCCTCGACGTCAGGCGCAGATCCGACGTCAGTTGCCACGAACACGGCGTCGGCCCCGGCGCGGTGTGCCTGCTCCACGGCGATCTCGCCGCGTTCGGCGTTCTGGTCGGCGACCACCAGCGAAGCGCCGTTCTCGGCGAAGCGGCGGCAGATCGCCAAACCCATCCCGCCGGAGCCGCCAGTGACTATCGCCGTACGACCCTCCAGGGTCCGTTGCGCGCTCATGGCCAACTCTATCTCCGCGATTGGTCGGACGCCCAAATAACTTGGCGAGAGCACCCGTATACTCGCCGGGTGAGCGTACTCGCCCGGCGGGAGGTCTTGTGACGGCGTCCGAACCCGAAGAGTTCCGGGTCGATATCCCAGATGACGAGCTTGACGATTTGCGGAAACGTCTCACGGGCGCGCGTTGGGCCGACGACTTCGGCAACGAAGCGTGGCGTTACGGTGTCGAGCGGTCGTGGCTCGCCGACATGGTGCGCTACTGGGTCGACTCCTACGACTGGAGGCGCCACGAGGCTGACATCAATCAGATCCCTGCCTACCTCGTCGAGATCGGGGGGATGCCAATACACTTCGTCCACGTGCCCGGCAAAGGCGGCCCCGCCCTACCCCTCGTCGTCTCCCACGGGTGGCCGTGGACGTTCTGGGACATGAAGGACATAATCGGTCCGCTGAGCGACCCCGCCGCCCACGGGGGCGACGCCGCTGACGCGTTCGACGTGGTCGTCCCGTCCCTGCCGGGTTTCGGGTTCTCCTCGCCACTGCGGCGCGCCGGCGTCGACGTGGCGGTGATCGCCGACGCGTGGGTCGGACTTATGAGCGACGTTCTCGGCTACAAACGCTTCGGCGCTTATGGCGGAGACTGGGGGGCGATGGTGTCCGCGCACCTCGGCCACGCCCATCCCGACAACGTGGTCGGGGTCGAGTTGAGCATGGCGGTACTTCCCGGGGTTTCGCGAAGGGATATACGACCGGGTGACTGGTCGTCAGATGAGACTTGGATGCTCGACCGCATGGCCGAAACCGAGCCGGCCATCAGGAGCCATCTCGCCGTGCACATCTGCGACCCGCAGACTCTCGCCTACGCCCTCGCTGACTCGCCGCTAGGCACGGCGGCGTGGCTTTGGGAACGTCGACGGGCTTGGAGCGACTGCGGAGGCGACGTCCTGTCGGTATTCAGCCGCGACGCGCTGATCACGAACGCCGCCATCTACTGGCTCACGGGCACTGTCACCTCCTCGATGCGCCTCTACAGCGAGCACATGAGCCGTCCGTGGCCGCTTCGGGAGGGGAGCGCGCCGGGTATCGCTGCGCCAACCGGTTTCGCTATCTTCCCGAAGGATCTGGTGTTCCTGCCAAGGTCGGTGGCCGAAGCGCATTGTGACCTGCGACGCTGGAGTGTCATGCCTCGGGGAGGACATTTTGCCCCGGCGGAGCAGCCGGACCTGCTCGTAGAGGAGATACGCGCTTTCTTCCGACCTCTACGCTCAGCTCAGCTGCAGTAACCGTAGGGGTCGATCGTCCCTTTGCGCAGGCCGGATATCACCCAGGAGTTGTTCGCCTCGTTCATGTAGGCGGCGGCGCACGGGTCGGCGATGGCGATGATCTTCGCGCCGGGGCAGACGCCTGCAACGTTCTCGCAGGTCATCGCCTGGTGGCCGAGGGCGTTACCGGGGCACTCGAAGACGAACCCCGGCGCCGAATGGACGGAGAGGTAGGCGACTGCGGGCCCGCAGCCGTAGCTGCTCGGGGTGGCAGCCGGTGCCGTTGTCGTGGCGGGCGTTGCTGTCGTGGCGGGGGGAGTGGTAGCCGCGGGCGTAGGCGGCCGGGTTGTGGCCGGGGTGGGTGGGGTTGTGGGCGCCGGGGTTGTGGGTCGCGGTGTGGTGGGTGGCGGTGTGGTTGTCGACGGGACCGGGGGGACAGCCGAGGTGGTAGTCGACGTGGTCGGTGCCGTGGTGGCGGGGACGCCGGCGTCGATAGCGGCGTGAGGTTTGATCGTTGACGGCGTCGAGGAGACAGCGACGCTGGCCAACTCGACATGGTCGGCCGGCGAGGAGGCCAGGTAGTGGCCGGCCGCCACGGGTATCAAAGCAGTCACGGAGATCAACCCGGCTATCGCCGAAGCTCGGATGCGGCCGCGAGCGACACGGCGGCGCGGTTGCTGACTGCTCACT
>JAKBBS010000351.1 GCA_021808425.1 Actinomycetes bacterium | reverse complement strand
GGTAACCGCCGTAGCTCCCCCCGGCCAAGAAGACCCGCTTCGTGTCAATCGCAGGGCTTGCTGAAACCTTGTTTACGAACACCATGAGGTCCTCGAAGTCGAGGCCTCCCCACTCGCCTACGACGAGCTCCCGAAACCCTTGCCCCCGCCCGGCGCTGCCGCGAATGTTTGGAAGCAGGACCGCAAAGCCAGCCGTCACCTCCACCTGCACCTCCAGGCTGAAGGCTGTCCCAGACGCGAGGTGCGGTCCCCCATGCACACGAACTAAAAGCGGGTGCGGACCAGCGCCATCCGGGGTGTACAACAGGCCGGTCATCTCAAGACCATCAGTACCTGATACAACGACTTGAGTAGGTCGCACCGTCCGGGCGGCACTCTGCCAGTCTCTATTGAAAAACGAGATCTGCTCCACAGAGCCGACCGGCTGATCCATTGGGCGGAACTGCGAAATCGCGAGCTCGGCCGGATTTTCCGGGGATTCGATGCACATCGCTACCCTGCCGCTCGCCGAGACAGCGAAGTCGGTCACCGACGCCCCTAGCGGCGTCAAACGACGCCAAGCGCCGGTTGCAAGGTCGCCCTGCACGAGCGCAACGTCCTCGCCCAACGTCGCTGCCGCGACTACCTCGCGGCCATCAGCATCGAGCCAGATCCGGCGCGGCTGCTCAGCATGGTGAGCGTCGCCTTGGACCGCATATTCGAACGTGAAGTCACTGCCGGCCAAGAGGCAGATTGGCTCCTCGCCGCCTCGATGACCCCACAAACTGCGTTGCCGGGCAGGCTTGTCCTCCGAGCCAGCCGACACGTACACAACATCCCCGCCCTGCTCGTATCCGGCCAGCGCGTCGATTGGCGACGGACTCGATAGGACAACCTCCTCACGGCGGACTGCAACATTGAAGACCCGAATATCGGTGCGCTCGGCGACATCGTCGGAATGAAGATCCGTCAAGGTGTATACGACCCACGGATCTGAAACAATCATCGAGCCGGCACGACCATCGAGTCCGATGAGTAACTCCGAGGTACCGTCGACACCAAGCAGCCATAACTGCGTTGCACGCTCGAAGAACGTCGAACGGCCATCACGCTTATATCTCAACCACGAGATCTCGGCTGGAGCACCCGGCTCGTAAACCTTGCCCGGTGCATCAACTAGAGCGACGATGCTGCCCCGCCCGAGCCAAGCCAACTCCCGAACCGACCCGGGAACGTCACACAGCGCAGAAAGTGAGCAATCCCCAACCCCGTACAACCACGCTTGGCGGCGCCCGGAGCGGTCAGAAATGAACGCCAACTGCTTCCCGTCGACAGAAAAGAGAGGTCCGACGTCACTCCACTCCCCGTCGTCATCAAGAAGAGGAGCCGGCTCTGCCCCGCTCTCAAACCTCCACAAGCGGTGGGCGTACCGATCGTTTCCTGCGCTGCGCTGCACCGACGCGACAATCTGCCCGTCGGGAGAAATCGCGGGTGAACCGACAATACGCAAACGATGGAGGTCTATCGGTCGAAGTCTCGTCATGGAACTCCTCAAGCAGGTTGACAGACAACAATACAGGCTGGCATACGGTGCTGTCTGGTCGCACCGCCGTGGACAGGCAGGAGTGTCGAGAACTGCATCAACGATGCGGTAACCGGAACGGGCGGCCTACGGTACCCATCGGTTTGCGGTGTTGCGGGTGTCCGAGCGGATGCGGCACGCTGGCCCTGCGGTTCGCGCGAAGCGGCGTCTCTCCGACGGGACCGTCCGTGATGTCTGCGACTTGTCGGACCCAAACCCCGACCGGATTCACGTGCCCATCCGGTTGGGTCCGGCTGCGACCGGTCGCATAGTCAATATTTCTTCTTCGCAGAGCGCGAGACACCGCAGCATCGAATCGCAAAGGGAACCTGGATGTGACAGGAACTGGCAAATCTAGACCGCAGACATTGAAACGTGGGCATGAACTATTCGCCATTGACCGTCGATACGTACCCAGGTTTGTGACAGTCGCCCGAGTTTGTCCGAGCCGTTCGTGTGTATAAGAGTGGTCACTATTCCGACGTCACTTCCAAATGTGACAATTCTGGTCTCCTCCAATCTTCGTCCTGGCGCCGAGGCTCCTCGGGACGACCGAAAGGCTGCGAGTTGATCCGCGCCGAGTTGGTAATCGGCAAACCCAAATCGGGTGACGAGTGGACTAGACCAAAACAGCTCGGTCATCACCTTTATATCGCCCCTCATGAGTGCTGCTTCGTAGCGGTTGTAGCAATCGGCGATCTCGGTGACCACTGCCAGAAGGTTTAGTTCGAGTGTCGTGATTAGTCCTTGTGCCTTCTGGCTAAGTCTGCTGCGTCAGCCCATGCTGCGATTTCGGCAGCTATGCCGAGTAACACCTCGTCTTCGCCAGGGCGGCCGACAATGCAGACACCGCACGGGAGGTGCCCAACCTCGCATAAGGGGAGGCTGATGGCGGGCATGCCTCCCAGGCTAGCCAAACACGTGAGACGGATCGTCCGCTCTCTCAATTCGGCGTTTGCAGGCGCTGAGAGGGTAAGCGGTGGCGCTACTGCCGCTGCGGATGGAATAACTAGAATTGCACCGCAAGGCAGCGCAGATTCTACGGCCGCACGCACTTCGGCTCTTAGGGGACCGAGCGGCGGCGGCGGAGCTAGGCTCAGTGCCGCTTTGAATCGTTTAGCGACCCCAGCGAGGGATCCCCACCCACCAGGGAATTCCGTGACGGCGAGTCAGGGAATTACTTGACGGCAGGTGAGGGAATTACTTGACGGAAAAACGCCTCAAATAGGGAATTCCGTGACGGCTGACAGCGAGGCGTTCTTGTGGTCCGAGACCCGCGCCGTCACCATGACAGCGACAGCGTCCATGCACACCTACGAGGTCGACGCCGCTCTCGTCGGACGCAAAGTGGAATTGCTGTTCGACCCGTTCGATTTGGCGGTCATCGAGGTCCGCTGGAACAACCG
>JAKBBS010000350.1 GCA_021808425.1 Actinomycetes bacterium | reverse complement strand
GCGCCGAGCATGGTTGCGAAACCGGCGAGCCACAGCTTCGAGCGGATCGCGCCCGCCAAGACCACCGAGATCCTAGCGCCGGCGCTCACCGATCCGGCGAGCGCCTTCTTCTCGACTATGTAGCCGACGTCGTACGCAAACGCAGACACAGCGGCGAGAGCCGCCCCGAGCGCCTCCCCGGACCCCGGCGTCGCGACCGTCGCCATGACTGCGGCAATCATCGACACCGCCCGCATTCGCTCATCAGAAGCGATCTTGGTCGTCGCGCCGAGACGACGCCGCTTCGCGCCTGCGCGCCGAGTGCCACCTAGCCCATCCTGACACCAGGTCCGCTCCGATCAGCGCCAGAGCAGCCCACGCTATATCATTTGCGGCCGTCATCTGAGAGGGCCACGCAATCGACGGCCAGTAGTGGTAGTGGATCTGCTCCCAAGCTTGGTAGGCCGGCAGGGCGAGAAGCGCAGCGACGGTCCCGACGCGGCTGGCTGTGCGCCCAGCGTTCCATCGGGAACCGGCCAACGCTGCAACTGCTACGCCAGCCGCTATGGCAGGTCTACTGACAATAGCTACCGCTACCCCCCAGGCCACACTGGCGGCGAGCGCGTCGCGCCAGGACGCGACGGCCGACCCCGGCCCGGGACGCCCGAGAAGGGCGGACATGCTCACCCGTGCGGGAGAGAAACGCGACGGCGGTGCCACGGTCTGAGGCCACCACCTGCGCCTTCTCAGCCTCCGCCGCCTGCCCGAGCTTTGTGGCGACAGATCCGCCCAGCCACCTGTCGCCGGCTCAGGCCACATCGCTACGCCCAACGAGATAATGATGGCAACAGCGGAGACACCTAGCCCTACCCAGACGAGCGTCTGGGGCGCAAACGCCAAGGTGATCGACAGCACCTTGCCGGCCGGGGCGGCAGGCAGAAGCCACCCGTTCGACATGGCGTCGATGAGCCGCGGCGCCCCGAGGTTGTGGCCTCCGGCGAGGCTGGCTGTCCACCCGGAGTCGTAGCTCTGGCCGAGGACGAGCCACATGGGCTTGCCGGTCGCGGACACCTTCAAGCTGAGGGCGTTCCTGCTTTGGGAGGTGACCTTCACGGCCGGCATTGCTGTCGGCTTAGAGACGGTGGTGGCGAGAGATGTGGCGGCTCCCCCAGCCGCTGACGAGATCCACAGCTGGTCTATCGACCAGCCCGAAGGCAGGCGAGGGCTTGTCACCACGGTATGCGTGCCCGGCCCGAGGGTGATTCCGTTCGCCGAGTTACCGCAGCCTTTGATCGTCAGCTGGCCGCCGCCGAGAGCGGTGCTGGTCGTGCCGGTGACCTCGACGTCGATCGGCTTTCCGTCTATCTTGAGCAGGCCCGTCTGGCAGACCGCCGGCAAGGTGGCAGGCGTTGCGGGCTGGACGACACCGGGAAGGCCCACCTCGGCGATACCGACGGGCAGTTCGTTGGTGAGACCGGCGTAGGTCGAGTAGTAGTTGAGCGCCCTCACCTGGCGGACTGCGTCGATGGTGATCTTCACGTTCGATCCGCTGAGAGCGCCGAAGTTAAGCCCGATGGTGCTCGTCGAGCCGGCTGGGCGGCCGGTGCCGACGGCAGGGACGGGGACGTTGACTGTCTCGGAGCGCCCACCGGCGCTGATCGTGATACGCGAGGGGAGGGAGTGCCGGCCGTCGTTGACCTCCTGGAAGTTCAGGTGGCTGAAAGTGACCGGCTTGCTCAAATACACGTCCAGCCATTCGCCGGCCTGAGGGCCGAGCTCGGCTTGCCATGCAGTCGCGGGGTTGCCGTCGAAGGCGGCGTTGGCTCTCGCGTTTCGGTCCCCGACGAGGCGGGTCGACGAGTTTGCAGCGACGACGGTCGCCGCGCCGGGAGCGGAGGCCGGCTGAACGGGTGGCAGTCGTCCGGGGGGCGTCAGGCCGACCAGCTGGTTGATCAGGTAGTCGGAGTCCCCGGCGTTGATCTCGGCGGTCCCCGACACTTGGAAGCTGCGCGAAGTCGGCAGCACGAACGTTCGGCTCATGAACGGCTCCGGGTCGCTTCGAGGCGGGCTCGAGACCCGCTGGCGATTCATGAGGATATCGAGGGGATGTGACAGCGACGATGCACCGGCCGCGCCGAGCAGGTCGGTCGGTAGGCGCAGCGACTCCGACACGTGCGCCACGCCGGGAATGGCGATGCTGGAAAAGCCAACGGCGGGCAGTCCGTCGAAGCGGCCGTGGGCGCCCCCGGTCGCTCCGTTGACGGTGAGACTGAACGTGGAAAAAGTCCGGGTCGGAAACGACACCGTCTGTCCCGCCTTTGACATCGACGCGGCCCCAAGCGCAACGGTCACGGGGTGGCCGCCGTCGAAGCTGAGCGTTACGGTGGTGATCCTCCGTTTGATCTGGCCGAGCTCGGGGAGCTGGTGCAGCACGACGTGGTTCGTGGTGACCGCCTTGTCGAGTGTCGCGAGCAGGAAGATGCCGTTCACCGCCTCGTGCGCCCCGAAGCTCCAGGCGAGGCCGGGCACACCGAGGAAGGCGTTGATCGGCTTGTCTTCGGGGGTAAAAGAGAGCGAATCTCCGTACTGAGACGCCTGCACCGACTTGAGCCCGCTCACAAGAGCGACCGTCTGGTCCGCGGTGGTCTCGCCGGGGAACACGGGAAGCGCGTAGTCGGAAGGGGTGTTGCTCAGGTCAGCAACACCCGGCTGCTCGACCTGGCCGACGTTGGCCTGGAGGCTTCCCCACTGGTACGTGGCGTCGGGATTCGTGTCGGTCAGGACGAGCGTCGCGCCCGCGGACATGGACTGCGCGAAGGTTGCGGATTTCGCAGGAGCCGACGCCGCGTAGATGATCGGCCGGTTGCCGCCGAGCAGCCCGGCCCCAGCGGCTTCGACGATCCCCGAGCCGTCTCCTGCGACGATGAGCGGGTTCGCCGTCGGCTCGACGCGCGTGATCGGCCGAGCACCGCCGACGTTGAACACCGA
>JAKBBS010000349.1 GCA_021808425.1 Actinomycetes bacterium | reverse complement strand
GTTACCGTACGTCCGAGTAAGGCGAGCGCTCGTGTAGTCATCAATAAATCGCACGGCCGTCAGCCAGTTGAGAAGCGTCCGCCGCAGTTGAAAGAGGTGCTCACCCGGAGGGAAGGCTGTCCGGACGGTCTGAGTAGTCAGACCCATGTCCATGGCGGCTTCGAGCGCGCGGTATTCGCGGTAGTTGCCGACGACCAACCTGAGCGCTGGCTGGTCTTGGTACTCAACGACGAATCCGACTGCCTCTCGATAGTCGGCGATCTGCTGGTCTGACAACTCACGCCCTTCGATGTAGCTGACGTGTCCATCAACGTCTTCCATGTGCCCGATCGTCCAGCCAGCATCCTCGTCGTCTTCAAAGGGCAGATCGGCCACCGGGGCACCTTCCAGCGAGAGCCACCAAGGGAGCTTCGCAGAGAGTGAGAGCCTGTGAGGTGCCATTGCTCCGTCAGGTGCTTGACCAGGAGCGACGCGGGCAAGAGACGGTCGACCTGTACTTTGGTACGAGTTCAGTGTTTTCGTACGTACGCGTAGCGCGCCGAACAGAGTCGTCACCGAACGTCACGCGACCGCCGTCATCCACGCCCGCAGGCTCGATGCGGTGAGCTCGCACGGCCGACGGCCAGGAGCTTCAGTGAGAATGCCGGCGCGCACGAGATCAAGCAGCTCGGTCCGGCTGCGGCCGGTGAAACGAACTACGTCGGCAAGTGCCACAGTCGGCTGTTCGAGCTTGTCCCTCGGCTCATTACCGGGCCGTGCGATCCGACGCTTCTCCACCGAGGCGCGGGTGACGAAGCGCGCGTTGCTGCTGTCGGTCTCGGGATCGACGTCGAGCTCCCCTCGCCTTGCCATCAGGCCGACCGTGCTCACCGCGAGGTCGAGCAACCGCGCCGCAGCGGCGAGCTTCAGCGAACGCTGGTGCAACGCGCGGACGCGGGCATACTCGGCGCGTAGGCGGTTTGCCGCCTCCGGCGGAACCTCGAACTGCCGGCTCGTCGGGTGCTGGTCGAGCGTGAGCCCGAGGAGGCGGGAGGTTCGGTAGAGCTCGTGGTAGCGGACCCCGAGCTCCTTGGCGAGGTCCGGCAAGAACACCCGGTCAGCCAGCCGGTCGCGCAGCGCCCAGACGTCGCTGAGGCGCACCCACCGCCGCTCCACGCCTTCGCAATCACAGACGATCACGCACCGCAGCGTCCCGTCTCGCATCCATCGCCGGGCCGTCGTCTCCGCCACCTGGAGCTCCGAGGAAACTCGCCGGGTGTCGCACAGCGGATCCAAGGAGCTGTCGGGGTCGACGGTCCAGCTCGCAGCCACGAGCGTCGCCTCCGCGTGGGCCGCACGGGAACGGTGCTCATGCGCGTGGCCCCAGCGGACGCGCCGGGTGGTGGGGACGAGCAGGGAGCCGATCGAGCTTCGAATGAGCCCCTCGAGCACGCGGGCCACTTCTGCAAGCGGCGTCAGCTCGGGATGGTCGAGCGTGTAGACGCGCCCGAAGACGTCGTCGGACGCCCGATGCCCGAGGAACCTTCGGCGCACCGCCCCCTCGATCCCCTTCTGCCAGGAGAGGTCCGTCGCCACGCTCTTGCGCAGAAGATGTGGCGAGACCCGGAAGCCGAGATCGTTGCTGGCGAGCCCCTCGGCGGCGGCAGCCGTCTCGAAGGCCTCTCGGAAGCTCAGCTGGCCGGAGTGGTCCGCCGTACGGAGCCCCGGCACGAGACGGCAAGACTCGTCCACGTCCTCCGTCTCGGGGTCGGTGTGGAACGCCTCGACGACGATGCGCAACAGCTCCAGCATCGCCGGCGGGAGGATGAGGGCACGCGAGCCGGCTTCGGTCTTCGTCCTCTCCTTGTGCGTGACGGCGACGACGCGGCCTTCGTCGTCGCGCATCCGAAAGGGTCGACCTCCTTGGCCTCGCACGAGTAGGACGCCGGAGTCGCCGAGGTCGATCACGTCGTCGACCAGCACGCCGAAGGCCTCGGAGATGCGCAGTCCCATCACCCGCTGGAGCCACAGGACGAGCTGATGGATCGGATGGAGGTGCGCCGCGATCCGTGCACATGCGGGAAAGTTCAGTGGGCGCGGTTGGGACGACGGTCGCCGTGCACGGGCGACCGCCGCGTCCGGGGCCGGCGCTACCAGCCCTTCGGTGGGATCGAAGCCGGGCGGCACAAAGCCGTTCGCCCGGGCGAAGGCGAGGATCCGGCGCAGTACCCACAGCGCGTCGGCGATGACCGACCGCGACAGCCCTACCGGGCGCTCTGGTCTCGCTCGCCGCAGCGCAGCGGTCGCCGGCTCGGGCACTCGGACGTGTCCGTGGGAGTCCCGGTAGGCGCCGGGGAGCTCGCCGTCGCGCCAGCGTCGTCGGGCGGTCGCGAGACTGACCTCGCCCATCTCGGCCGCTTCCCGGAGCGACAGCTCTCGGTCCGCTCCGACCTCCCCGTCCATCACCCGCGCCACTTGTGGGTGATCCTCGGGCTCGGCCCGCTGTCGACCGACGAGGGTGAGCAGCCACTCGTGGGCCATGAAGTAGGTGATGTCGCCGACCGTGGCCGTCTGCGGGCCGAACCAGGGGATGACGTAGCAGGCGAGGATATGACGCACCTGCTCGGCACGGTCCGGTCCCGGCGGCGGAGATCGTCGTACGCGGCGGCGACCCACATCAGCGCCACCGACGCGACGTCGGTGGCGGCATCTCGACGCTTCGCCGTCGCCAACGGGATCGAGGTCGCGGTGGTGGTCGGAGACCACCCGTATGTGTGAGCCATGCGACAAAGCTTGCCAGCGGCCCGATCGCACGCACATCGGCGTCGACCAAGTCTCCGATCCCATACGAAGCCCCTGGTCACGGGTCCAGGCATGCCGGTCGTCACATCCGTAACAGCGCGACCGACCGTTCAAGTGGTGGCGGGGGGCGCCGGCGAAGACGCTGGTGGCCGGCGCGTGCATATGCAGCGGCCCCGGCTCTGCACTGCTCAATGCTGCCCGTCCGTTGCTGGGGTCCCCAGAAACGCCGCTTGATCATCTCCGGCACGCCGACT
>JAKBBS010000348.1 GCA_021808425.1 Actinomycetes bacterium | reverse complement strand
GGAGCTTCGATGGTTCGAGTCCATGACGTTGCCTCGACGGTAATGGCAGCGAGCTTGGCGGCGATGGCCAGTTGAGCAAGAGCAAGTGGGCGTCAGGGATACCCCCCAGGTATTTCTCGTGGGTGATCAAAGGCAAACTGGCGGTGAGCGAGCGGCCCGGTGGCTACGCCCGCAATCACCGCAAAGTCCGTCGCCAGGAGGAGATACTGTGGCTCCGAGGCGCCGAGTTCTCCCGGATCGTGTCCCTCCTGCCTTCACCGCACAACCTTCATGCCTACGACGAGCTCGGCATGGCATGGACGCACATACCGCTTCCCTCACGCATCGAAGCGACAACCGTCGTCACCGACCTCTACCCGCGTCTGCGCGAATGGCTTGACGGCGGAGAGCGGATACTCATCCACCAAGACGAGCTCGACGACCGCCTGATAGGGGTGGTCGCAGGATACCTCCGCTGGTCGGGGATGCTGCCAAGCGGGCCGGGCGCGATAGCGGTCGTCGAACGGATCGTTGGCCGCCAGATGGGCCCGCCCGGACGCGAGCTGGTGGCACTCGCGCCGCGCATACCCGGCTACTGCGGCGAGGCCCCAGAAACCAGGTGATCGACACGCGCGATGTCATCGAGCTGCGGGGACTGGTCGTTTCGGGCACGCACGGGGTGCTCGACGAGGAGAGGCAACGAGCGCAGCCCTTCGAAGTCGACGTCGACCTCGTCAGGGACCTGTCCGTTGCCGGAGAGACCGACGATCTGTCACAGACGGTCGACTACGGCTCGGTGGTTACCTCCGTCGCTACCGTGGTCGGTGGCCCTCACTGTGAACTGCTCGAGCACCTGGCGCAAAGGATCATCGACACCATCTTCGAGTCTGTGCACTTCGCGCCAGGCGACGCGCCCCTCGAAGAGGTGACGGTCACCGTAAGAAAGACCCGGCCCCCCGTCGCCTACCCGATGACCTCGGCTGGGGTTCGCCTCACGAGGCGCGCCGGCCGACGCTGATGGCTGCGAGGCGTCGCCGCCAACCGTCCCCCGCCCCATCCCGCCCGGCGACACCGGACGGCGCGCCGCGGCCCCCAACGTCGGCTCAGGACCGCCGGGAGCGTCACAGTCCCCGTGATGCGGTACGGGCGTTCGTGTCCCTCGGATCGAACCTCGGCGACCGCCGTTCCTATCTGAGCGACGCTCTCCAAGGGCTCCCGGATGTAGTGGCGGTCTCTAAGCTCTACGAGACCGACCCGGTCGGCGGTCCTCCCGGGCAGGGTGCCTACCTGAACTGCGTGGTCGAGCTGCGGACCAAGCTCACCCCGAGAGAGCTTCTGGCCGTCGCCCAGGCCCTGGAGTCGGCAGCGGAGCGAGTTCGCGTCGAGCGGTGGGGTCCGAGAACACTCGACGTAGACATCCTCCTCGTCGGCGAGGAGAAGGTCGACGACCCGGACCTCACCATTCCGCATCCGCGGATGTGGGAGCGGGGTTTCGTCCTTGCACCCCTCGCTGACCTGGCCCCCGAACTTGTGGTCGGCTTCCTCGACAGCGACATCGGGCGGGGAGTAAGACGCGTAGGCCGCCTGGACGGGCCTCGAGCCGGGCCGTAACGTCCTCCTCGCCGGGATGTCTCACGGGCGTCGCATCGACGCTATCGTGACTGCTCTGAGCGAACGGCACCTTTTTGGGTCGGAACGTGAGAAAGGCGCCTTGGCGACGTGGCAGTCGAAGTTATAGCTGACCTGGAGAGCTGGCGACGGTGTCTGCACGGGTGCAGGTCAGACGGCAAGACGGTCGGCCTAGTCCCTACCATGGGCTCACTTCACGGCGGCCACATGTCGCTCGTGCGCAAAGCGGCCGCCGAATGCGACGTCGTGGCGCTCACCGACTACGTCAACCCTCTGCAATTCGGGCCGGCCGAGGACCTCGCTGCTTACCCGCGGGACCTCGACAGGGACTGCGCGCTGGCAGCGGAGGCGGGAGCGACATTCGTGTGGGCTCCTACTGTCGACGAGATGTGGCCTTACGGCGAGCCTGTCACGTCGGTGAGGGTGGCGGACCTGACCGATGGCCTCGAAGGTGCAGCGCGACCCGGCCACTTCGACGGGGTCACTACGATCGTCTGCAAGCTCTTCGCAGTCAGCGGCCCATGCCGGGCGTACTTCGGTGAGAAGGACTTCCAGCAGCTCGCCGTAGTAAGCCGCATGGTAAGCGACCTGCGTCTCCCGGTAATCGTCGTGGGTTGTCCTATCGTGAGGGATCCGGACGGCCTTGCCCTGTCGAGCAGGAACGCTTACCTGGACGACTCCGAAAGGGCTGTCGCGCCGCGCCTCTATCACTCTCTTCTGGCCGGCAAGCGGGCTGTCGAAGAGGAGGGGGTGGCCGACCCTGGCGAGGTCGAGCAGGCGATCGCCGCCCATCTCGCCGCCGAGCCCCGTTTCGAGCTCGACTACGCGGCTGTAGCGGATCCCGGCGATCTCAGCCGGCCCTTCGTGGTCCGCGCCGGGGAGGTAAGGCTCCTCGCGGCGGCACGCCTAGGTCGCGCCCGCCTAATCGACAACATGTCCGCTACTCCCCCTTCGGCGGCTCAGTAGCCTCGGCCTGCGATGCAACCAGCGGATGCCCTGCACAACCTTGATCTCCTCGTCGTTGGCGGGGGCGTGGCCGGGCTTTCGGCAGCGGTGAGGGCTGCCGCAGCCGAACCGGGCCTCCGAGCCGCCGTCGTCGCGAAGGCTGCAGCAGATCACAGTGCCACCTGGTGGGCGCAGGGCGGGGTAGCAGCCGTTCTCGCCGAGCGCGAGGTGGAGCGCCCGAATTTCACCGACTCGGTTGAGTCGCACCTGTCAGATACTTTGAAGGCGGGCGCGGGTCTCTGCGACGGCGAGGCAGTGCAGGTACTTGTCGGGGAAGGACCGCAGCGCGTCCGCGAGCTGGCGTCCTTCGGAGCGAACTTCGACCGTGGCCCGAGCGGCCGGTGGCTTCTCGCCAGGGAAGGTGGGCATTCGGTGGCGCGTGTGGTCCACTCGGGGGGCGCAGCGACAGGAGCAGAGGTCGA
>JAKBBS010000069.1 GCA_021808425.1 Actinomycetes bacterium | reverse complement strand
CCGTGGCGCCTGGCGATCATCCGCGAGGGGCGTGAAGGCGCCGTGCGCTCCGCTCTTTCCTTTCTTAGCGTCGTCGGGGGATCCCGCCAACCCGGTCCGCGTACGGTCGACTGGTTTGCCCCGGTCGGGGCACTGCTCGGGCTTGCCCTCGGCGGACTTTGGTGGGTGACCGCGCGAGTATGGACACCGGGGCCGGCTGCGGCGGTGGTCGTCGTAGCGGACCTTGCTGTCACGGGGATGCTGCATTTCGACGGACTCGTCGACAGCGGCGACGGCCTCATCGCGCCGATGCCCCGCTCGCGGCGACTCGAGGTTATGGCGACCCCTCAGGCAGGCGCCTTTGGGGTCGCGTGTGGTGCTTCGTTGCTCCTGCTTCGTTGGGTGGCTCTCGCCTCGCTGCGCCCGTCGATCCTGCTCGTCGGCGGCCTGTGGGGGCTGTCTCGTGCGGCGATATCAGTCGTAGTGCGACGCCGGCCCTATGCCCGTCGGGGTGGTGGCCTCGCCACGGCGTTCGCCGGTCCTGCAAGCTGGCCGATACTCATTGCCGGGATAGCGGGCGCGGTTGCTTTGTGCGCAGCGTGGCGTCCCGGCCCGGGTATAGCGGCCGCGCTGTGCGGCCTCTTGGGCGGCGCTGCGGTCGTGGCGCTTGCCGACCGACGACTTGGCGGCTACACCGGCGACGTGCTCGGAGCGACGGTGCTTGTCGTGGAGACTGTCGGCCTACTGGTGGCAGCCGCGAAATGGTGACTCCGCCGAACGTTGCGGGGAGTCGACTGGCGACGGCGCCCGCGACGGCGACGGTGGCGGCGCTTGCGTTCGCTCTTGTCGCCGACAGGGTTCTCGGCGAACCGCCCGAGACGGCGCACCCGGTTGCATGGTTTGGCAAGGCGATGACATGGGGGGAGACCCGATGGTGGCGCGACTCGCGCGTTGCCGGCGTCGCATACTGCGCCAGCGGCGTCATGCTCGCCGTCCTCGCGGCGCGAGTTGTCGAAGAAGTCACCGGGACGGCAACCGGGCGAGCCCGGCGGTCCCACGCGGGGGCGCTGGCCGTCGCCGCATATGTGGCTGTCGCGTCACGCTCGCTTTGCGAAGCGGCCTCGGCGGTCGCCGACCACCTCGACGCTGGCGACCTCGAGGAGGCCCGCCGATCGCTTCGAAGCCTCGTCGGGCGACGAACCGACAACCTCGACAGCCACGAGATCGCACGGGGCGTCGTCGAGTCGGTGGCGGAGAACACCGTCGACGCGGTGATCGCACCGCTGGTGTGGGGTTTCGCTGGGGGAGCCCGGGGAGCGTTGGTTTACCGGGCGGTCAACACGATGGACGCGATGGTCGGGCATCGAAGCGAGCGCTTCGAGCGATTCGGATGGGCGTCGGCCCGATGCGACGACGCCGCTAACTGGCTCCCAGCGCGAGTAACGGCAGCCCTCGCCGCGATCTGCGATCCTGCAAAGACTGGGCAGATCATCGAAGCTGTCCGCCACCAAGCGCCGTCGCATCCCTCGCCGAACGCCGGTGTGGCGGAGGCAGCATTCGCTGCCTCGCTAGATGTGCGCCTGGGGGGACTCAACGACTACCACGGTCGGCTGGAGAACCGCCCGCAGCTCGGCCATGGCCGCCCGCCGTCAAGCGCAGACATCGAAGCGGCCTGCCTGCTGTCCCGGCGGATCTCGCTCGCTGCTGTGTTGGTAATGGGAATTGTGGCATTGGCTGCCGATTGGGCAAAGGGAGCGACGCGATGACAGCCGAGCCGGTACCCGCAGCCGCACCCGTGCCCGTGCCCGGCGCGCACGGCGGCGACGGGGCCCTTCTCGCCGCAGCGCTCGGAGTGGACCCGGGGCAAGTCCTCGACCTATCGGCGAGCCTCAACCCGGTAGCGCCGAAACTCGACGCGATCCTCGGCTCGCACCTCGGCGCTGTCGGCCGGTACCCGAATCCGGCTGCCGCCACAGAGGCGCTCGCCGCGTGCCTCGAAGTGGACCCTGATCTCGTCGTCCTCACAAACGGGGGAGCCGAGGCTATAGCCCTCGTCGCCGCGGAGAGGCCGCTCGGATGGGTGGACGAACCGGACTTCTCCCTTTATCGCCGCCATCTCGGGGATCTGACGCCGGGCGGGCTTAGATGGCGTTCGAACCCGCACAATCCGAGCGGGCTCCTCGCCGAAGCTGACGAGCAGGCCGGCGTGTGGGACGAGGCGTTCTGGGCGCTGGCGACCGGGACGTGGACCAGAGGCGACACGAAACGGGGGGCAGTGGTGGTTGGGTCCCTAACAAAGGTGTTCGCGTGCCCGGGGCTGCGCGTCGGCTACGTCATCTGCCCGGACCACGACTTGGCGAAGCGGATCCGGGGCCGCCAGCCGGCTTGGTCTTTAAACGCGCTGGCGGCCGACGCCCTGCCGGAGATCTTGGCGGGGGCGCGCCTAACCGAGTGGTCGGAGCAGGTCGCTCGTCTGCGGGACCGGCTGGCGACGATCTTGCGCGAGGCCGGATTGGAACCAGAGCCCTCGGACGCGAACTGGCTCGTCGTGCATGCGCCCGGTCTGCGTTCACAGCTGGCCCGGTTCGCGATAAGCATTCGCGACTGCGCCAGTTTCGCCATGCCGGGATACGTACGGATAGCCGTGCCCGACACGGCCGGCCTAGAGCGCCTGAGCCGAGCTCTCGAGGCGACGAGCGGTGAGACTGCGCGTGACACGACGGTGACGCAACGGTGACGCAGCTCTGCGGCGGGTTGATGGTGTGCGGCACGGGATCCGATTCCGGCAAGTCGACTCTCGTAGCCGGACTGTGCCGGCTCCTCGCGCGCCGGGGTCTGCGCGTAGCTCCGTTCAAAGCCCAGAATATGTCACTCAACTCGGCTATAACAGCCTCCGGGCACGAGATCGGCCGGGCGCAGGCCGCGCAGGCCGCGGCCGGCGGAGTGACGGCAGAGGCGGCGATGAACCCGATCCTGCTCAAACCCACAGACGACAGGACCAGCCAGGTGATCGTCGACGGCCGCGTTTGGCGGACGTTGGACGCCCGCTCCTACCAGGACGCGAAAGAGGAACTGTGGCCGCTGGTCATGGCGAGGCTCGAAGACCTGCGAAGCAGGTTCGACGCAGTCATCTGCGAAGGGGCGGGCAGCCCGGCGGAGATCAACCTGCTGGAGCATGACATCACCAATTTGAGGGTTGCCCGGGAGGCGAACTTCGCTTCGATCCTCGTCGGCGATATCGACCGCGGCGGGGTGTTCGCGTCGCTTTACGGGACGGTCTCGATACTCCCCGAGCACCTGGCGAAGACGATAGCCGGCTTCGTGATCAACAAGTTCCGGGGCGACCCGTCGATTTTGGCGGACGGATTGGCAGAGCTCGAACGCCTGACGGGGCGGAGGACCCTCGGGGTCGTCCCGTGGATAGGCGGCCTCGACATCGACGCCGAGGACTCCCTGGCACTCCGCAGCAGGACCGAGGGAGCGCGGCCGACCGGTCGCAACTCGGTTATGGCCCCGCTCGACGTGGCCGTCATCAGCCTGCCGAGGATCTCCAACTTCACAGACATCGAGGCCCTTCGCATCGAGCCGGCAGTCCGGGTTCGCTTCGTGGAGTCGCCCGGCGCGCTCGGCGTTCCACACCTTGTTATCCTGCCCGGTAGCAAGTCGACGGTCGCAGACCTCGAATGGCTGCGCGCCATCGGTCTCGCCGAGGCAATAGCGGCACTTGACGCGACGACGACCGTGCTCGGCATATGCGGCGGCTATCAAATGCTCGGCCTCAGGATCGTCGACGAGGTGGAGTCGAGGGGAGGTGCCGATGTCGAAGGACTCGGCCTGCTCGAGGTGGCGACGACGTTCGAAGCGTCGAAAGTGACACGACGTGTGACCGGAACCTCGTTCGGCAAGTTCGTCACGGGCTACGAGATCCATCACGGCCACAGCGTCCCGGCGACGACCATCAGCTCCGCACGAGCCTGGATCGATACCGACTGCGGGCCGGAAGGTGCGCGAAACTCGACCGGAGCGGTGTTAGGCACTGCGGTTCACGGGCTGTTCGAACAAGACGAGTTTAGAAGGGCGTTCCTCGCAGACGTCGCGGTCCGGGCCGGCACAGCGTGGGATCCCGGTCAGAAAGTGTCATTTTCGTCAGCACGGGAAGCGCGCTTCGACACGATCGCCGACGCTATCGAGGCGAACGTCGACACCTCCGCGATCATGGACCTAATAGACGGAGCCAGACGATGATCTTGTACCTGACCAACGCCCCGAGCGAGATCCTGGCGCTGCGCTCGATCGTCGAAGGCCTCCCCGACGGCTTCCCGCCGCTTCGAGCCGGCGACACGACGTCCATGGATTGCGCCCCGGACCTCGACGGCGTGACCCTCGTCGCGCTCCGCCTGCTCGGCGGGGCCGACTCGTGGAGGGAGCCGCTCGGCGAATTGCTGGTCGACGCTAGGAGAAGGGGAGTGCCGCTCCTTGCCTTCGGCGGGGAGGCGGCGCCCGACGCGGAGCTGACGGCGATGTCGAGCGTGGCGAGCGCCACTGTCGCTCAGGCGTTCGAGTACCTCGTGCATGGCGGCCTTGCGAATCTCGAACAGATGCTCCGCTTCGTATCCGACACGGTCGCCATGACCGGCTTCGGATTCGATCCGCCCGCCGAGGTGCCAGTGTCCGGCGTCTACTACCGAAGCCCCGACGCTACAGGCCCGACGGTGGCAGTCCTTTTCTACCGGGCTCACCTGATCTCCGGCAACACTACTTTCGTCGATGACCTGTGCGCCGAGATCGAGTCTCGTGGGGCGAACGCCGTCGCCGTTTGGGCGTACTCGCTTCGCCCCGGAGCGCAAGGCGAGGTCGACGCGCTGAGCCTGGTGCGCGACCTGGCGCCGGACGCGATCATCGCCACTGTATTGGTGTCGGGGTCAGCCGCTGACGACGGCCTGTCCTGGGACGCCACCGCGCTCGGGTCACTGGACGTCCCTGTCATCCAGGCTGTCACGTCGACTGGACCGCGCGCCGCTTGGGAGGCTTCGTCGGCCGGTCTCTCGCCGATAGACGTGGCGATGCGCGTCGCTATCCCCGAGTTCGACGGGAGGATAATCTCGGTGCCGTTCTCGTTCAACGAGGAGGTAGACGACGAAACCGCCCTCGGCACGGCGGTGAGCGCTTATAGAAGCGTCCCTGACAGGGTCAGCCGGGTGGCGGGTGTCGCAGTGCGGGCGGCCCGGCTTCGCTCTATACCCGAGGCGGCCAAGAAAGTGGCGATCGTACTGTCGGCATACCCGACGAAGCGGAGCAGGATAGGAAACGCGGTAGGGCTCGACACGCCGGCGTCGGTCGTGGAGCTTCTGCACGCCATGGAGCGCTCCGGCTACTCCGTTGCGCGGATCCCCTCGGACGGTGACACGCTTATCGGCGAGCTGATCGACACGTTCTCCTACGAGTCCCAGTCGATGAGCCAGGACCAGCTCATGTGCGCCCCTGGACGGATGAGTGCCGCAGCGTATAGGGAATGCTTCGATGCATTGGCGGCCGAGGCCACGAACGCCGTGGAGGAGGCGTGGGGCCCGGCGCCCGGCGGGATCTACGTGGATCCCGCCTCGGGGGATCTCGTGTTTGCCGGTCTCGACCTCGGGAACGTGTTCGTGGCAGTACAGCCGCCAAGAGGTTTCGGGGAGAACCCTGCTGCGATCTACCACTCACCCGACCTCGCGCCGACGCACCACTACCTCGCGTTTTACTGGTGGCTCGATTCGGTATGGGGGGCGGACGCCATCGTGCACGTAGGCAAGCATGGAACGCTCGAATGGCTCCCGGGCAAAGGCGTAGGGTTGTCGTCGACGTGCTGGCCCGACGTCGCGCTCGGCGACGTGCCGCTCGTGTACCCCTTCGTGGTCAACGACCCGGGGGAGGGCACCCAGGCAAAGCGCCGGGCGCACGCCACGATCGTCGACCACCTACTCCCGCCGATGACGCGCGCCGAGGTCTACGACGACATCGCGCGCCTCGAAACCCTCCTCGACGAGTACGCCCAGGTAGCCGCCCTCGACCCGTCAAAGCTGCCTGCGATCAGGGGGAAAGTCTGGGACCTGCTCGTGACAGCGGAGCTCCACCAGGATCTAGGAGTCGAGGCCGCCCCTGCGCAGGATGCGTTCGACGAGCTGATCAACCACGTCGACGGTTACCTCTGCGAGCTCAAGGACGCCCAGATCCGCGGGGGCCTTCACGTCCTCGGGCGGGTTCTCGAAGGCCAAGGCCGCCTCGACCTGCTCCTCGCTCTCACGCGTCTTCCCCAGGCCGGGGTGCCGTCGCTTCGCGAGGCGGTAGCCCGACGCCTCGGTTCGTCAAACCCCGCTTCGGCCATACAAGCGGCCGACCGCCTCGAAGCCGAGTGCGCGGCGCTGCTTCGAGGCGACACAGCCCCGACAACCGACGACGAGCGGGCCGTCGTCAAGTGGGTCGAGGGCACGCTTTCGCCTGCACTCGACGCGACGCCGAATGAGATCACGTCGATACTGCGCTGCCTCGACGGGCGTTGGGTTCCTCCTGGCCCGAGCGGGGCCCCGACTCGGGGGATGGCGCACGTCCTGCCGACCGGACGCAACTTCTACTCGGTGGACCCCCAGGCGCTGCCGAGTCGGCTCGCCTGGGATGTCGGAGTGAAGCTCGCAGACGCGCTCCTCGAACGTCACCTCGACGAGGAGGGACGCTACCCGCAAAGCGTCGGCCTCGTGGTGTGGGGGACCGCTGCCATGCGGACCGGCGGAGACGACATTGCCGAAGCGCTCGCGCTGCTCGGGGTGCGGCCGCGTTGGGCCGCAGAGTCGGGGCGCGTCGTGGGCATAGAGCTGATCCCGATGGAGGAGCTGGGCCGGCCCCGGATAGACGTGGTGGTGCGGATCTCGGGGTTTTTCAGGGACGCGTTCCCGCACCTGATAGCTCTTCTTGACGACGCGGTCGAGCTCGCCGGTTTCGATGACGGCGACCCGAGGATCTTCGGGGCGGCGCCCGGCGGCTACGGGTCGGGGATTCTGGCTCTCCTCGAAAGCGGCGACTGGCGAAACGACGCGGACCTCGCCGAGGTGTACACCGCTTGGAGCGGCTACTCCTACGGCAGGTCTGGCATGGGGACACCGGCGTTCGCCGCGATGCGGAAACTCTTCTCCAGGCTAGAAGTCGCAGTCAAAAATCAGGACAACCGCGAGCACGACATCTTCGACTCCGACGACTACCTGCAGGAGCACGGGGGGATGATCGCCACGATCCGGGCCTTGTCGGGGCGTCAACCGAAGGCGGTCTTTGGTGACACGGCGAACCCGTCGCGGCCGAAGGTGCGCAGCCTCGAAGAGGAGGCGGCGCGCGTCGTGCGAACACGGGTCCTCAACCCGAAGTGGATCGAGGCGATGACCCGGCACGGCTACAAGGGTGCCTTCGAGCTCGCCGCCACCGTCGACTACCTCTACGGCTACGACGCGACGGCTGGCGTCGTCAAGGACTGGATGTACGAGCGGGTCACTGACGCCTACGTGGGCGACCCGGCGATCAGGAAGTTCCTCGAGGCGTCGAACCCGTGGGCGTTGCGCTCGATGGCCGAGCGGCTCCTCGAAGCCTGCGATCGGGGCTTGTGGGACGCTTCGGAGAGGGCTTTGGCGACGTTGCGTTCCGCTGTTCTCGAAGCTGAAGGCTGGGAGGAGGGAAGGTGACTGTGCATGGGACCGCCGGCTCGTTCCTGCCTTTCAGCGCCGTCGTCGGCCAGGATGACGCCAAGCTGGCGCTGCTTTTGTGCGCGGTGGACCCTCGTATCGGCGGGGTGTTGCTGCGCGGCGACAAGGGTTCCGCCAAGACGACGCTCGCCCGCGGCTTTGCGGCGCTGCTGTTCGGCGACGCCCGCTTCGTCGAGCTGCCGGTCGGAGCGACAGAAGATCGACTACTCGGCACGCTCGATATCGCGTCGGCTTTGGTGGGTGGCGAGGTCCGGTTTTCTCCCGGCCTGCTCGCCGAGGCGCATGGCGGCGTGCTCTACGTCGACGAGATCAACCTCCTTGCGGACCACCTGGTCGACGCGCTTCTCGACGTCGCCGCGAGCGGGGTCAACAGAGTCGAGCGTGACGGGATCTCCCATGTACACCCCGCTCGTTTCGTCCTGGTCGGTTCGATGAACCCGGAGGAGGGCGAGCTGCGGCCCCAGCTGTTGGACCGCTTCGGCCTGTCTGTAGAGGTTAGGACTCCGCTCGACACGGCGGAGCGGGTGGAGGCGCTGACGCGCCGGCTGGCGTTTGACGCGGATCCTGAGGCCATAGAAGATGCTTACCGCCGCGAGGAGGTGGAATTGGCAGCGCGCTTGGCGGCGGCACGGCCTGCACGGCTTCGCCGCGACATCGTCGAGGCGATTGCGGCGCTTTGCGCATCTCTTGGGGCGCAGGGCCTTCGGGCGGACCTCGCGTTGTGCAGGGCGTCGGCTGGCTTTGCTGGGTTGGAAGGGAGGGCGGAGGTGGAGGCGGACGATGTTGCGAGGGTCGCATCGTTCGCTCTTGCTCATCGTGCGCACCAGGATCCGCTCGCCAACCCGTCGTACGCGCGTGACGGTATTGACAACGCTGTGCGCGAGCACCTCGGGTCCTTGGAAAGATCAGACGAGAGCTCCGGAGAGGACCAGGTCGCGGGGAGCGAAGCGTCGGGGATCGGCGACGGCGAGAGCGACGGCGAGGGGGGCGCCAGGAGCGACGGCGACGGCGAGGGGGGCGGCGATGGGGGCGCGCGACCGAGGGACCCTGGCGAAGGCCGGGAGATGAGGCGGCCGGATTTGGAGCAGGCGCTCGCCTCTGTCGCAGGGTCGACAAGTGCTCGTCCCGCTGCCAGTGCGCCAGGGCGGCGTGGTCCTGCGCCGGCAACTAGGGGTCGCATCGTCTCGGACCGGCGACCGCAAGGGCCGGTGCAGTCGGTGGCCGTGGTGGCCACGGTCCGAACGGCTGTCGCCCGGCGTGCTTCCGTCGATGGAGTTGTACCGCTCGTAGACGCGTCCGACGTGCGGGAGGCGGTCCGCGAGACCAGACGGGCACACCTGATCGTGTTCGCGGTCGACGCTTCGGGATCTATGGGTGCGCCGACGCGCGTCGAAGCAGCGAAGTCAGCGGTACTGTCACTACTGCGCGACGCATACGAGCGGCGCGACCGGGTGGCGATGGTGAGCTTTCGCGGCGAAGGAGCCGAAGTACTCCTCGCCCCGACGGGCAGCGTCGAAGTCGCACGCGCCCGCCTGGCTTCTATCGGCACCGGAGGTCGCACCCCTCTCGGTGAAGGCATCAGGGCCGCCCTGGCGGTCGCGACATCTCGTAGGCCGGGTGCCGAGTATGCGCCGCTGCTAGTGGTGGTAACCGACGGCAGGGCCACCTTCTCCGCCCGGGGAACCGACCCTTGGATCGACGCGGAGGCAGCCGCGGCTCAGGTCGCTTCGGCGGGTGTACCAGCGATCGTCGTGGACGTGGAGGACGTCGAGGGCCACACGAGCAAGGTTCGCCTCGGTTTGGCGCCCCGCCTCGCGCAGAGGATGGGAGCGGCGTGCGTGGCGATCGACGCTATGAGCGCCGACGCCTTGGTGGCCGTCGTCAAGGGCGCAAGAGGCGCGCCAGGCGTCGCTTCGAGGTAGGTGCAGTAACGCTTCGGATAACGCGGCCGCCGGCGACGGTAATTAGCCACGGCGCTGGATAGTTGCACAACTCAAGCCACGCAGCGCTCGACATGACCACCTCGACTCCCCGCGGCGCGAGGGAGCGCAGCGCTGCCGCGTCTTCGGTGCAAGGGTCGGGGGTGACTACTACAAAGTGCCCGGCGGGTACCCGCCGCATCGACGCGAGCGTATCCCACACACGCCTGCAGTCGAGGCACGACGACGTGAGAAACAGGACCGCTTTTGCCGCCTCGCCGCCCAGATCGAGCGGTTTAGGGGCGCCGGAGGGGGTCACGCCGTCGAAGGTCACGGACCGCAATGACACGGTCTGTCCAGGTCCATGCCCCAAGCGCACCACCCGACGGTAGCCCCCGGACGGGACTCGGCTCGACCAGGGAGGCCTTCGCGTGCAAGTCTGCGAGGGTGAAAATAGGTGTGATAGGTGGAACAGGCCCCGCCGGCCAAGCGGTCGCCGTACAGTTCGCAGCGATCGGAATCGACGTCGTCATAGGTTCGAGAGCCCTCGAACGCGCCGAGGAGACGGCCGGGGAGCTTGCCCGACGGTGGGAATCGAAGAATCTCAGGTTGTCGGGTGGCACCAACGAGACGACCGCCGACGCGGATCTCGTCGTCGTCGCAACCCCGTGGGACGCCGCGCTGGCGACGGTCGCCCCGCTCGCAGCGCAACTCGACGGCAAGATCGTCGTGTCGATGCTCAACGCGATCACCCGGCTCGGCAAGGAGATGGTCCCGTTGCTTCCCCCGAGCGGCTCGATGGCCGCTGCCCTCGCCCGGGCGTTACCCGCCGCCCGGATCGTCGGCGCTTTTCACCATCTGCCCGCCGGACCGTGGTCGGACCTGGATCACCCGCTAGACGCTGATGTGATGGTGTGCTCCGACGACCGCGGCGCCGCCAGGGAGGTGGTGGAGCTGATCGGGCGGCTGCCCGGCTTGAGGGGCATCGACGCCGGCGGCCTGTCGGGCGCTCTGGCCATCGAGGCTCTCACGCCCACGTTGCTCGAGATCAACCGCCGGTACAAGACCCACGCCTCGCTGCGTCTGACAGGCATCGTCTCTTGAACATCGGGGCCTTCCAAGCGACCGCCTGTCGGCGTGCCACGGCGAGGCTCGAGCCGTGAAGATCTTCGACACCGCGAAGCGTGCACTCGTCGAGCTGGAGCTCGACGCCGTCGTGAAGATGTACACGTGCGGGATCACGCCCTATGACGCAGCGCATCTCGGCCACGCCGCGACCTACCTTGCCTACGACGTCCTGCAGCGGCGACTCAGGGACCTGGGCCACGAGACGCGCTGCGTCCGCAACGTCACCGACGTCGACGACGACATCCTCCGAAAAGCGCGCGAGCTCGAGGTTCACTACCTCGACCTTGCGGCCATGGAAGTCAGGCGCTTCGACTACGACATGAAAGCACTCGGCCTGCTGGCGGCATACTCCGAGCCGCGCGCGACGTCCGCGATCCCCGACATCCTCGGGTTCATCGGCATGGTCCTTGAGTCAGGGCACGCCTACCAGGCGAAAGGCGCCGTCTACTTCGACGTGTCGAGCTTCGAGGACTTCGGCCAGGTGAGCGGATATGACCGAGCCACGATGCTCAAGTTCGCCGCCGAGCGTGGCGGCAGGCCCGACGACCCGGCTAAGCGCGACGCCCTCGACTTCGTGCTCTGGCAGCCGTCCGCGCCGGGCGAGCCTGCCTGGGATTCGCTTTGGGGCCCCGGGAGGCCCGGGTGGCACATCGAGTGCTCGGCGCTTTCCATGCGCGAGCTCGGCGACACGGTCGACATCCACGGCGGAGGCTCCGACCTGATCTTCCCCCACCACGAATGCGAAGCCGCCCAGTCGGAGGCCGTGACCGGAGAGGTGTTCGTGCGTTACTGGATGCACACCGGGATGGTGTGCCTCGACGGTACGAAGATGTCGAAGTCGCTGGGGAACCTTGTCTTCGTGCACGACCTGCTCGAAGACTGGGATCCGGCCGCGGTGCGTTTAGCGATCCTCGCCCACCATTACCGCGACGAGTGGTCGTGGTCGGGGCACCTGCTCGACGAGGCGACAGCGAGGCTACGCAAGTGGCGCGAGCAGGGGCCGGGCGGCTCGGACAGGGGCACGCCCGACGGGCGTGACGCCGCCGAGGGGGACGCCGCCGAGGGCGATGCGGCCCTCGATGACGTGCGCTATGCGCTCGACGACGACCTCGACACGCCCGGCGCTATAAGGGCGATCGACGCGGCCGCCGGCAGCGGTCACGGGGTAGCAAGAGCAGCAGCGCTTCTCGGCGTGGATATCGTTGCATGATGCCTGAAGCCGACAAGATCAACGCCGAGCGCCACACCCTGCGTCACTCCACAGCTCACGTCCTGGCGCAGGCGGTGACAGACCTTTGGCCGGGCGCCAAGTACGCGATCGGCCCCCCCATCGATGACGGCTTCTACTACGACTTCGACCTGCCCGACGGCGCCCGCTTCAGCGAGGACGACCTCGCCCGCATCGAGGACAAGATGCGGGTGATCGTGGCGGAGGACCAACCCTTCGAGCGCGAGGAGCACACGATCGAAGAAGGGCTGCAGCTGTTCGCGGACCAGCCCTACAAGCTGGAGATCATCGAAGGCGTCGGAGACACGGCCGACGACGAAGCCGAAGGTGTCGGCGGGAGCATCGTCAGCTCCTACCGCAACGGGAAGACATTCGTCGATCTCTGCAGAGGACCTCACGTAGCTTCGACAGGCGCACTCGGGCATTTCAAGCTTACGAAGGTCGCAGCCGCCTACTGGCGAGGCGACGAGCGCCGCCCTCAGCTGCAGCGGATCTACGGAACGGCCTGGGAGTCCGCCGCCGCCCTCGCCGACTACCTGCACCGCTTGGAGGAGGCGGAGAAGCGCGACCACCGCCGCCTCGGCGCGGAACTCGACTTGTTCCACTTTCCGCCCGAGATAGGCGGGGGGCTGCCGGTCTTTCACCCCAAGGGCGGCCTGATACGCAAACTCATGGAGGACTTCTCGCGACGCGAGCACGAGAAGGCCGGCTACGAGTTCGTCTACACCCCGCACCTGGCCAAGTCGACGCTTTTCGAGATCTCCGGACACCTCGGCTGGTACAAGGACGGCATGTACCCCCCGATGGAGATGGAGGGGGCGACCTACTACCCCAAGCCGATGAACTGCCCGATGCACATCCTCGTCTATGCCAGCAGGCAGCGCTCGTACAGGGAGCTGCCGCTCCGGCTATTCGAGTTCGGGACCGTCTACCGCTTCGAGCGCTCCGGAGTGCTGAACGGCCTGCTGCGGGTGCGCGGCTTCGCGCAGGACGACTCGCACATCTTCTGCACGCCTGAGCAGCTGGCAGGTGAGCTAGCGGACCTCCTCGCCTTCGTGCTTCGGATCCTCCGGGCGTTCGGCCTCGAAGACTTCGAGGCGGAGCTGGCGACGCGCCCCGAGAAGTTCGTCGGGGATCCCGCCGAGTGGGACACCGCAACCGAGGCTCTCCGAGAGGCGGCGGAGTCGGCTGGTATAGCTTTCGTCGTAGCCGAGGGCGAAGGCGCATTTTACGCCCCGAAGATCGACGTGCACGTCAAGGACGCGATCGGCCGGCGCTGGCAGGTCTCGACGCTGCAGGTCGACCTGCAGATGCCGCAGCGCTTCGACATGGAGTTCGTCGGGGCGGACAACACCCGCCACCGGCCGTACATGATCCATCGCGCGCTGTTCGGCTCGGTCGAGCGTTTCTTCGCGATCCTCCTCGAGCACTACGCCGGGCAGTTCCCGGTGTGGCTCGCCCCTGTGCAGGTGACGGTGCTGCCGGTTCGAAGCGACCACCAGGGGTACGCGGATAGCGTCGCGGGCCAGCTCCGAGAGGCAGGCCTTCGAGTCGAGGTAGTCGAAGCGACAGAGCAGCTCGGCGGGCGCATCAGGCGAGCGAAGCTCGAAAAGGTCCCGTTCATCGTGGTGGTGGGCGACGAGGACGTGGAACATGGCACGGTCGGCGTCAACGCAGCCGGCTCCCCCAAACCCGAGCGCGGCGTGCCTGTCGCAGACTTCGTAGGGCGTGTAGCCGAGGCCGACCGTACGCACTCGACCGGAGGGTGAGCGGGCTCGAGCGGCTGTGGGCCGGGTGGCGAAGCCCGTACATCGACTCCGTTACCGCACCGTCGCCTCCGAGCGCGAGCCCGGACTCGAGCGCTGGTGACGGCGTCGCGGCCTGCGTCTTCTGTTCGATCCTAGCCTCGGGTGAGCCTGACGACGCCACGCACGTGCTGTGGCGCCACCCGGGCGGCCTTGCCGTGGCGATACTCAACGCTTACCCCTACGGAAGCGGACACCTGATGGTGATGCCGACCCGCCACGTCGCCTCCCCGGAGCTGCTGGACTTCGCCGAGGGATCTGCTCTGTGGGAGGGCACGTCGATGGCGGTCAGCGCTATCCGGGTCGCCTACTCTCCCGACGGCCTCAACCTGGGCGCCAACATCGGACGTGCCGGCGGAGCCGGCATCCCCGAGCACCTCCACGTGCACGTGCTTCCGAGGTGGAGCGGGGACACGAACTTCATGACGTCCGTGGCTGAGACGAGAGTCCTTCCGGAGCCGCTCAGCCTGTCAGCGTCGAAGCTCCGAGCCGCGTGGGAGGGCGAGGGGCGGTGAGGGGCGGAGGGCTAGGCGGGTGCCTTGGAAGGCTTCGATACCGAGGCCCAAAGATGCGACGGCAAGACGTCGTAGTGGTCGTGGGTGGCGCTGAAGTGGCCCCGCCCTGCGGTGATCGAACGAAGGTCGACTGCGTAGCGCAGGATCTCCGACGTCGGCACCAAAGCGGTGATCACCGGGTTCCCGTCCTCGTCGGTGTCGGCGTGGGCGACCTTGCCCCGCCTGGAGTTGAGGTCTCCCATGACGTCGCCCTGCTGGGCTGGCGGCACGGTGACCTCGACCCGTGAGATCGGCTCGAGCAGGACAGGCGTCGCTTTTTCCGTAGCCTCGCGAAAGGCAAGAGCGCCTGCCATCTTGAAGCTCATCTCCGACGAGTCGACCGGGTGGTACTTACCGTCGAACAAGGTCACCGACACGTCGACCACCGGCCAACCGTGTACGCCGCCTGAGGCCATTGCCTCCTCGATGCCTTTCTGTACGGCGGGGATGTATTGGCGGGGGATGGCGCCTCCCACGATCTCGTCGACGAACTCGAAGCCTTCGCCTCGTGCTCGTGGGGAAAGCCGGATGTTCGCCACGCCGAACTGGCCGTGGCCGCCGGTCTGCTTCTTGTAGCGCCCTTCGGCCTCCGAGCTGACGCCCACCGTCTCGCGGTAGGGGACCACGACCGCTTCGGTGACGACCTCCACGCCGAATTTGCGGGCGAGTCGCTCGGCGACGATCGCCAGGTGGGTTTCGCCGGTGCCGCCGAGAAGCGTCTGGTGGGTTTCGTCGTCGCGGCGAACGAGCAGGGTCGGGTCCTCGTCTTGGAGGCGGTGCAGCGCAGTCATCAGCTTGTCGTCGTCGCCTTTGGACTTCGGGCGGATCCCGACGGAAAGCGCCGGCTCACCGGGCGAAGATGTGGCGACGGAGACTGGTGTGCCTTTCGGGGCGAGGGTATCGCCGGTGCGAACGTCGGGGAGTTTCGCCACGGCCCCGATGTCGCCGAGCACGAGGCGCTCTACGGGCACCTGCTCCTTGCCGCGAAGGGCGAACAGCGAATGGAGCCTCTGCTCGGTGCGGGTCCGTGAGTCCACGAGCACCGCGTCGGCGTTGATCGACCCGGACAGGACGTGGAGGAGGCTGATCTTGCCGACGTGGCGGTCGACGACCGTCTTCCAGACGACCGCCAGCGGAGGCCCCTCCGCGGACGGCGGGACCGTCGTGGAGGAACCGCCGGCGTCGACCTCGACGGGACGGCGGTCGAGTGGCGACGGGCCGATCTCGCAGATGAACGCAGCGAGGCGGTCCACGGCTACGGCCTTTGCGGCGGACCCACAAAGCACCGGGAAGACCTGCGCGCCGGCCACTCCGTGAGCGAGTGTCGCCTCAAGCGTTGCGACGCTCGGAACTTCGCCTTCGAGGTAGCGTTCCATCAGCTCGTCGTCGGCGACGACGATGCCCTCTACCAGGGCGTCGTGGACGGAGTGCTCCTGGCCTGCCATGTCGTCGGGGATCTCGCCTAGCGACGCCTTGCCGGCCTCGTAGGTGATCGCAGTGTCGGAGAGCAGGTCGGCGACACCCCGAAACGCCGACTCCTCGCCGATGGGCAACTCGAGGGGCGCTATACCGGCCCCGAAAACCTCCTGGAGCTGCGCGAGG
>JAKBBS010000347.1 GCA_021808425.1 Actinomycetes bacterium | reverse complement strand
ACTTCATCCCAGTCGGCAACGCCGGGAACATCACCGCCTACTGGAAAGGCTACCGGGAATACCAAGACGCCGGGATGCTCACCCGGCTTCCACGGATGATGGGTTTCCAGGCGGCGGGGGCGGCGCCGCTCGTGTTGGGAAGGCCGATTGAGGCGCCCGAGACGATCGCCACGGCGATCCGCATCGGCAAGCCCGCATCGTGGTACGGGGCGACGTCGGCAGCAAGCGAGTCAGGCGGTGGGATTGATTCGGTCACCGACGACGAGATACTTGCGGCGTACCGGTACCTGGCCCAGGAGGAGTCGGTTTTCTGCGAACCGGCGTCCGCGGCATCGGTCGCCGGGCTCATCAAGGTGGGGGTGCCCGCAGGTTCTACCGTGGTGTGTGTGCTGACCGGCCATGGCCTCAAGGATCCTGACGTGGCTATCGGTCAGATAGCGGTGCCTAGGGCGGTGGAGGCCGACATCGACGCTGTACGCGAGGAGCTCGAACTGTAGGCAGTGTCGCGGCAAGTGTCGAAGATGGTTGAACTGCGAGCTGACGGGACGGCCGCCCGTCGGTTCGAACCGCTCGCACACCTGCTAGAGTGAGTAAGTCGTCGATGGTGAAACCACCGACGGTGCACCGCCGAGATGCGCTCATCGAACTCGATGCAGCGCCGGGACCCCGGTTCGAGGCGGTTTGTGCACCCGCCCGGCTTTTCCCGCTTGCAAGAGCGATCGAAGCTGTGGCTGACCGTCCCGACCCATCTTCCCTCCACTTTTTCAAAAAAAGAGGATAGTAACTGCGAGGTTGTCGATGAGCGAACCGCAGCTCGAACGCTCGGTATTGCAAGCCAAGGACCGCGACGAGCTCGTCGCCATCGCAGGAGCCCTCGGTGTGGCTCCGACGAGCCGAGCGAAGAAGGCGGACATAATTACCCAGATCCTGCGGGCGACCGGCATCGAAGCTGATCCTTCCGCCGACGGTGACGGGGCGTCCGGGGGCGGTCGCGCGTCAGGGGGCGCGGGCGCGTCAGGGGGCGCTGGCGCGAAGTCGGGCGCTGGCGCGAAGTCGGGCGCAGGAGGCTCCGATCCAAGTGTCGCTGCATCTGCTGGCGAACCGGTTACCGACACCGAGCCGGCTTCCCCGGCGCCAAGGAGGAGGGGGCGGACCCGTCAGGCGGCTCCCGAATCGAGCGACGCTGGAACCTCGGATGTGTCCGCAGTGACAACCAGCGCTGCTTCAATCGAGAAACAGGTGTCCCAGGCTCCGCTACAGCTCGGCTTCGACGCGGAGGGAGCCTCAGCCTCAGCCTCAGCCTCAGCATCAGCCTCAGGCGAGGCACTTGCTCGAGACGGCACCGACAACACGACGGCGGTCAAGCAAGTAGGTCGTCCGATCGACAGGCTCAGGGGTTCCGCTGCTCCGAGGCCACCTTTGACTTCGAGGGAACCCGCAGGGCAAAGAGACGGGATGGGTGCGAGATCGCCACTCGCAGCCGGTCGGGCTGTCCCCGGAGCTCCCGTCGAGGCCCGGAGCGGAACCGCTCCCTTACGGCCTGACCCGACGTCACGAGGGTTTCAGGGCAGGACTTCATCAGTTCCAAACGGGGTGAGTGGTGCAGGGAGACCTGGCGCGCCTGGTTCGTCGGGTGCGCCTGGCTCGTCGGGTGCACCGGGTGCGCCCGGGGGCTCGTCGAACTCGGGTGGGGTGGGCTCGGCGAGCCAAGGTGCTTCCTCGTTTGGCGGCCGACCTCCGAACATGGCGCAGCCCAGGAGCGACTTCGGCCGCCAGACCTCGCGCAACGGAACCAACGACACTGTCGACCCCCAAGGAGACGACGGCCAAGGGCTCGACGCAGACCAGGCGAACCGCAGAGGCCGACGCCGCCGTGGCCGCGACCGCTTTGACAGGCCGGAACGCGACCTGGCCGGCCAGGCCTCCGAAGCTCCCTACAACGGTGAACCGATCGAGGTCTCTGGGTACCTTGATCTACGCGACGAAGGCTACGGGTTCCTTCGAACCAGCGGCTTCCTCTCAGGCCCAGGCGACATATACGTGTCGATCAGCCAGGTTCGCCGGTTCTCCTTGCGTCGAGGCGATCACGTCGAAGGAGCCGCCCGTCCAGCCGGAGGTAGCGAGAAATTTCCCGCGCTTCTCAGAATCGACACCATCTCGGGACTGACGCCGGACCAGGCGAGGGAACGACCTCGCTTCGAGGCACTGACCCCCCTTTTTCCTGACGCCCGTCTCAAGCTCGAACTGCCGACCCATCCGGACAACGACACGGCCAGGATCGTCGACCTGATCTCACCCATCGGCAAGGGTCAGCGGGGCATGATCGTGTCGCCGCCCAAGGCGGGCAAGACGACCGTTCTCAAGCAGATCGCTCACTGCATCGAGGTCAACAACCCCGAAGTACACCTCATGGTCCTCCTCGTCGACGAGCGACCCGAAGAGGTCACCGACATGGTCCGATCAGTCAAGGGCGAGGTCATCTCCTCGACCTTCGACCGTCCGGCAGAGGAACATATCGCAGTGGCCGAGCTCGCTCTAGAGCGCGCGAAGCGCATGGTGGAGATGGGCAAAGACGTCGTCGTCATCCTCGACGGGATCACCCGGCTCGCCCGGGCTTACAACCTGGGTGCTCCGCCGTCGGGGCGCATCATGTCGGGCGGCATCGACACGGCTGCCCTCTACCCGCCGAAGAAGTTCTTTGGGGCGGCGCGGAATATCGAGGAGGGGGGATCGTTGACTATCCTCGCTACCGCGCTTGTCGAGACCGGGAGCAGAATGGACGAGGTCATCTTCGAGGAGTTCAAGGGCACAGGAAACATGGAGCTTCGCCTCGATCGCCGGCTTGCCGAGCGGCGAATCTATCCTGCAATCGACGTCAACGCCTCATCTACACGCCACGAGGAGTTGCTCTTCGAGCGGGGACAGCTCCAGCAGGTGTGGAAGTTGCGCCGGGTGCTGAATGCCCTGTCCGGCGAAGGCAACCCCGGGGCCGGCATGGAACTACTCCTCGACCGGCTCAAGTCGACCAAGACGAACAGCGAGTTCCTCGCCGAAGTGGCCAAGA
>JAKBBS010000346.1 GCA_021808425.1 Actinomycetes bacterium | reverse complement strand
AGGCGGCGGTCGACGGTCGCCTCGAGGACGATAGGGGTGCCTGCGAACGCGGCCGCGGCGACACCGACTTCGTGAACCGCGACGTGATCGGGATGCCCGTAGCCACCGGCCGGGTCGTAGATGGTGACGGCGTCGGCGTCGACTTCGACGAGAATCGCGGCGAGGCGTGCGGCGGCTTCGGCGGTCGGCACCTGGGAGAATGGCGGCGGCACGCTCGAAGCAGGGGTCTCGAAGGGCGCTGTGTCGAAGGGCGCTGTGTCGAAGGGCGGTGTGTCGGAACCGGGCTTGGGAGGAGTAAAGCCGGAGTCGGCGTAGTCGAGGAACCTGACCTCGCTACAGCCGAGCGCTGCAGCCGCGCGCTGGAGCTCCTCGCGACGCAGCGACCCGAGGCCGCCGCTTGTTCTCGTTCCTCGTGCGTCGCCCAACGCGGCCGCCGATGCGAGGCCCATCTCGCCGTCGGTGGCGCAGACGATGACCACACGGTGTCCTTGTGCGCACGAGCGGGCGAGGGTGCCCCCAGTGAGGAGCGCCTCGTCGTCGGGATGCGCGTGGAAGGAGACGAGGGTGTAGGGAGGCGTTCTCGGTCGAGGCTTGTCGTCGTGGGGGTCCACGAACCCATCCTTGCAGTGAGCCTCGCTTGCCGCTCAAGTTCAGTAGTTGAGAGCTTGCGGTGAAAATCGCTCACGTGACGGACTGCTACCTGCCGCGCTTGGGTGGGATCGAGTTGCAAGTCCACGACCTGGCTTCGAGACAGGCTTCTCTACATGAGGTGACGATTTTTACCATTACCGGCGGCTCTGCGGGCGGCTCTGACGGAGCGGCTGCGGGTGTTCGTGAGGGCGGCGGCGTCGAAGTTGTCAACGTCGGATCGCCACGGCGGGCGTTCGGGGCGGGGAAGGTGTACGGCTCGAGCCGGGAGCCTGCCGAGAAGATCAGGTACAGGCGTGCGCGCTTCGGGCCGTCCCGGGTCGCTGCCGGCGACTTCGACATCGTGCACGTGCACGCCAGCAGTTTCTCGCCCCTTGCGTTCCTGGTCGCACGAGATGCTTCGAGGCGGGGAGTGCCGACGGTAGCGACCGTGCATTCGATGTGGGCCAAGGCTACGCCGCTTTTCGACGGGGCGGACCTGCTCTGCGGTTGGGGTGACTGGCCGGTGGCGTGGTCTGCCGTCAGCAACGCAGCTGCCCGACCGCTTCGCGACATAGTCGGACGGCGCGGAGAGGTTACCGTCCTAGCGAACGGAGTCGACGCCTCTCAGTGGGAACTCAACAACCGGGTAGTGCCGTCACCGAACCAACTGCGGATCGTCGCCGTGTCTCGGCTGGCAGCTCGGAAGCGGGTCGTTCAGCTCGCCCACATCTTGCGGCGCGCCCGCACGATCCTTCCGGCGTCGGTGCGACTCAACGTCGAGATCCTCGGTGACGGTCCCCAGATGGTTGAGATGGCCTCATACCTCGACCTGCATGGAATGGCCGGCTGGGTCCACTTGAGAGGCAGGGCGAGCCGGGCCGACATCCGATCGGTGTTCGCGGGCTCAGACCTGTTCGTTGCTCCTGCATCCCTCGAGTCGTTCGGCATCGCGGCCCTGGAGGCCCGGGCGGCCGGCCTGCCAGTACTCGCCAGGACTCGAACGGGGGTCGCTGATTTCATCCGTCAGGGTGTCGAAGGCTGGTTGGTGGACTCCGACGTGGCGATGAGCGAGACGATCGTTTCGCTTGCACGTTCACCGGAGATCCTTGCAAGAGTGGCCGTGCATAACCGGGTACAACCTGCCGCTATCGATTGGGTGGCGGTGGAGCGATCGTGTCAGAGGCTTTACGAGCGTGCCGCACGCATCCAGGCAAGGCGCGGCGAAGGTGCGTCACCTCGCGAGATCGGCGAGGTTTTCTCGGGTAGCGGGTCGCCACCCGTCCCATTAGGCGTCCCATTCGGCGGCGGAGCGACACGATGAGTCAGATCACCATCGTCGTCGCGGCGCTCGCATCCGCGCTCGCTGCGGCGACCTCGAGCATCCTGCAGCATCACAGTGCCCGGCGGGCACCTGACGGTCGGGCCCATCGCTTGCTGGGTCATCTACTTACGAGGCCGGCGTGGCTGATCGGGGGAGTCGTAGCGGTCGTCGGCTTGGCTTTGCACGTCCTTGCTCTAGACGGGGGCGAGCTGGCGGTGGTGCAGCCGTTGCTCATCTCGGGGGTGCTCTTTGCCCTACCTCTCAGCGCGATCCTCGAGAAGCGTCGCCCTTCGATACGGGAATGGCTCCTAGCGGCGGTGCTCGTTGGGGGGTTGGCCGTCTTTCTCGTCGCGGCCAGACCGACTGCAGGCCTAGTAGTGGTGGATCCTGACCGACTTGCGTGGTCGACCCTCGGCGGTTCGATTGTCGTCTCCTTGCTCGCGCTGGCTGGAACCCGGCGGCGGCATCGGCTGTTGGTGCGGGCTGCGCCTGCCCTGCTCGGAATGGCGGCGGGTGTCGGCTACGGGCTCGTCGCCGCTTTGCTCAAGGAGATCACGGTGATCGTCCACACCGGGATCCGCAACACGTTTACGACCTGGCCGCTCTACGGGCTGGTGGCCGTGGGGCTGGCGTCCATCCTGCTCACCCAGATGGCCTACCGGGCCGGTCCCTTGTGCCGCTCGATGCCCGCGCTGACTGTCGCCGACCCGGCGGCGTCGGTGATCATCGGGATGGTTGCCTTCCAGGAGCGCCTCAATGCGGACGTGCTTGCCGTGCTCGCCCAGGTGGTGGGTTTCGTGGTCATGGCTGCTGCGGCGATACAGCTGGCACGGCGTGAGGCCGGAGACCCGGTGCATCCGGTGGTGGTGCAGCCGCCGCTGTGAGGTCGGTCTCTTTGGTCGTGGGTGGTTTTCGGTGCTTCCAGACGAGCTTCAGAAACGATTGATACTTTATACCGGCTATAGCTGTATAAAGTATCAATCGTTTGCGGAGGAGGGGCCGGAGGGGGTCGAAGGGGGTGCGGGCGGGCCGGAAGGGGTCTGGGCGGGTGCGGGCGGGTCCGGGAGGGTCCGGGGCGTCGGCCTGCTCGTTTGCGTCCCGCCTCGGCCTTTCGCC
>JAKBBS010000345.1 GCA_021808425.1 Actinomycetes bacterium | reverse complement strand
CGCCGGAGTGCCGGGATGACGACCGAACTGCCAGACGACGACAGCATCGAGGTAAGCGCCCCGAAGCGTGACTCCGTCGGTTTTCCTGCGGTCGCCAGCTCGCTGCGCCTCGCAGGGCGCGAGATGGGAGTCCGTCGTTCCCTGGAAAGCCTCCTGCATCTCAACCACGCTGACGGCTTCGACTGCCCGAGCTGCGCCTGGCCGGACCCCGACCCTGAGCACCGCAAGCTCGCAGAGTTCTGCGAGAACGGCGCTCGGGCGGTCGCGTGGGAGGCGACCCGGAAAGTCCTAGGACGAGACTTCTTCTCCGAGCACTCGATCGACGACCTGCGATCGCGTTCCGACCTGTGGCTGGAAAGCCAAGGCCGCCTGAGCGAACCGATGTACCTGGCGCCAGGCAGCGACCGCTACAGTGCCATCTCGTGGGAGGACGCCACCGGCTTGGTCGCTCGGAAGCTCGGGGGGCTCGCTGACCCCGACCGCGCAGCCTTTTACACGAGCGGGCGCGCCAGCAACGAAGCCGCCTTCGTCTATCAACTCCTCGCCCGCCGGCTCGGCACCAACAACCTTCCCGACTGTTCCAACATGTGTCACGAGTCGAGCGGAGCTGCACTCACCGAGACGATCGGGATCGGCAAGGGCTGCGTCACCCTCACTGACATAGAGGACAGCGCCGATCTGATCCTGGTTGTCGGGCAGAACCCGGGTACCTGCCATCCGCGGATGCTCACCTCGCTGGAGAAGGCCAAGAAGCGGGGGGCGCAGATCGTCTCGGTCAATCCCCTCCCGGAGGCCGGGCTGGCCCGATTTCACAACCCCCAGACGCCGAGAGGCTTGCTCGGCCCCGGCACCCGCTTGGCCGACGAGCACATCCCCGTGCGCGTAAACGGCGACTTGGCCTTCTTCGCGGGGCTCAACCGCTTGCTGCTCGACTCGGAGGGCGCGGGCGATAGCTCTGCAATCGATCGGGATTTCATCGAGCGGTACTGCGATGGCTTCGACGACGCCGCGTCGGCATGGCGGTCCCTTAGTTGGCAAGATATCGAGGAGCAAAGCGGCGTAACTCGATCGGTGATCGAGGGCGTCGCCCGGAGGGTGCTGCGCTCGCCGGCCGTCATCGTCTGCTGGGCGATGGGTTTGACGCAGCACCGAAACGCGGTCGCCACGATCCGGGAGGTAGTCAACTTCCTGCTCCTTCGAGGCAACATCGGCCGCCCTGGCGCCGGACCGGCACCCATCCGTGGGCACAGCAACGTCCAGGGTGACCGGACGATGGGCATTTGGGAGCGGATGCCCGATTCGTTCCTGGACTCCCTCAGCACCGAGTTCGGATTCGACCCGCCCCGGCGCACCGGTTTCGATACCGTCGAGACGATCCGTGCGATGCGCGACGGGAAGATCGACGTCTTCGTCGCCCTCGGAGGGAACTTCGTCGCTGCGACTCCCGACACCGAAGTGACGGCGGCGGCGATGGCGAACTGCGCTCTGACGGTCCACGTTGCGACCAAGCTCAACCGGTCCCATCTCCACCACGGCTCGGAGGCGCTGCTCCTGCCGTGTCTCGGACGCAGCGAGCGCGACGGGCGGGGCGCCGAGGAGCAGTTCGTTACCGTCGAGGACTCGATGAGCATGGTTCATGCTTCAAGGGGACGTCTCCAGCCGGCGTCGCCGGGACTGCGAAGCGAGGTTGCGATAATCTGCTCGATTGGCCGCAAGGCCTTCGGAGACGACATCGGCTGGGAAGCGATGGCCCGGGACTATTCGCTGATACGGCGCCACATCGGCCGGGTAGTGCCGGGTTTCCACGCGTTCGAGGAGCGGGTAACCAAGCCAGGAGGCTTCACGCTTCCGCGCCCTCCGGCCGACTCGCGAACGTTCCCTACTTCGACCGGCAAAGCGCGTTTTACGGTGAACGCCATCGACGGCGTATCGGTACCCGAAGGCCACCTTCTGCTTCAGACTGTGAGGTCCCACGACCAGTTCAACACGACCGTCTACGGCCTCGACGACCGCTATCGCGGGATCAAAGGTGGACGTCGTGTGGTGTTCGTCAACGGGTCGGACCTGAAGGCCGGGGGCCTTGAGCCAGGGGACTTGGTGGATATAGTCAGCATCTGGGAGGACCGCGAACGGCGGGCCGAGCGCTTCCGAACCGTCGAGTACCCGACCCCGCAAGGCTGCGCAGCCGCCTATTTCCCCGAGGCGAACGTGCTTGTTCCGTTGGACTCGACCGCCGAGGGGAGCAACACCCCGGTTTCAAAGTCGATAGTCGTACGCTTGGTTCGCTCGAAGTAACCGAGCGACGCCGTCTCGGTCAGCGCAGCGCCCCGATGTCACGGAGCCTCGCAACGTCTGCTTCGCCGAAACCCCAGTCGGCCAACGCTTCGTCGGTGTCGTGGCCCGGCTGCACCGGCGGACCCGAGATTTCTGGGGCGCTGCGCGAGAAACGCGGCGCCGGCGCCGGCTGCGTTATCCCTTCGACTTCGACGAACGTTCCCCGCAGTTTGTTGTGGGGATGCTCCGGCGCTTCACCCGGATCCAGCACGGGGGCGAAGCACACGTCGGTACCTTCGAGCAGCGCGCACCACTCGTCACGCGTCTTGGTCCGAACCAGCGCCGCCATACGCTGCTTCATCGCAGGCCACGCTGCCCTGTCGTGTTGGTCTGCGAGCGCGCCGCCGTCGGTGTCCGCAAGCCCTGTGCGCTCGAGCATCTCGGCGTAGAACTGCGGCTCGATCGACCCGAACGACACGTAGCGGCCGTCAGAGGTTTCGTATACCTCGTAAAAGAAAGCCCCGGTGTCCAAAAGGTTGGTGCCTCTCGCTCCCCAGGTGCCCGAACCCCGAAAGCCGTGGAGCATCGCAGCCAGTAGCGCCGCCCCGTCTACCATGGCGGCGTCGATGACCTGACCTCGTCCCGACTTGGAGGCTTCGAGGAGGGCGCAGACGACCCCGAACGCAAGGAGCATTCCCCCGCCACCGAAGTCGCCCACCAGGTTCAGCGGAGGGACGGGAGCCTCGCCTTGACGTCCGATCATGGCAAGGGTTCCGCTCAAGGCTATGTAGTTGA
>JAKBBS010000344.1 GCA_021808425.1 Actinomycetes bacterium | reverse complement strand
CGAGTTGTCGCAGTGCAGCAGGAACCCCCGCCACTTCGGCGATAGGCAGGTGCTCGGCCGCGCCGGCTGCCGCTTTGAGCGCGGCTGGGCTGAGCCGGGCCGAGCGGTGCTTGGGGATCACAAGGCCGGTCACCCCCGATCCGAGAGCGCTTCGCATTACAGCACCGAGATTGTGCGGGTCGGTAATCCCGTCCAGGACAACGAGGAACGGCGTCGGCTCACCGACACCGCTGGCTGTTAGGGATGAAAGTTCGTGGCTTTCGATCGCCTCGGCGAACGCCACGACACCTTGCGGTGCATCACTGACCGCAAGCCTCTCGAGCACGTCACGCTCGACGTAGCGCACCTCAGCGTGGCGAGGAGGGCCGCTGCGCTCGGCCAGTCCGCCGGCTTGGTAGCTCGCGCTCGCAGCGAGTTGCGCTATCTCGCCGAGGGGCTCCGATCGCCCGGTCGGGTCCGAGATCGTCACCGAAATGACCCGGCGGCGTCGGGCCACGAGCAGTTCCCGCACCGCCTGCACCCCTTCGACCTGCTCCCCGCCGATACCCCTACGCCCAGGGACGGGAGCACCACCACCACGATGCTGGCCACCACCCGCGCCCCGTGCGCTCCCACCCGCGCCCCGTACGCTCCCACCCGCGCCCCGTTCGCTCCCACTCGCGCCAGCCGGGCGCCTCCCCCGCCCCGCCTGTCCCATCAGCGTTCGACCACGAGGGCGACAGCGAGGCACGCTATACCTTCTCCGCGGCCGATCGCCCCGAGCGACTCAGCTCGTTTCGCCTTCACACTCGCCGGCGCATCCAACACCGCCGAGAGCCGCTCGCACATCTCGGCTCGGTAGGGTGCGATCCTCGGCTTTTCGGTTATCACGGTCACGTCGACGTTGCCGATCGAGAACCGCGACCTGACATCGGAGACGACCCGGGCAAGCAGGCTCATGCTGTCGACGCCCGCAAGCTCCGGATCGGTGTCTGGAAAAAGTGTCCCGATGTCGCCCATCCCGCACGCTCCCAAAAGAGCGTCAGCTACTGCATGCGCCACCACGTCCGCGTCGCTGTGGCCGACCAGGCCCAGTCCCGGAAGGCGCACTCCGGCGAGCATCAGCGGGCGCTCCGGATCGTCGCCGAACGGGTGGATGTCGAAGCCCTGTCCGACCCTCGGCGTGCTCAACTGATCACCCTGCGACCAGCCTCGTGAGCGCCGATCAACGCCGCTGCGACGACGAGATCGCTCGGCGAAGTGATCTTAAGGTTCTCACTCGTCGTTTCAACGAGCTCGACTCGGCCGCCGGCCGCCTCCACGAGGGCGGCGTCGTCGGTTGCGTCGTCGCCTCCCGCGTGGACCCGCCTGAGCACCGATGCAACAAACGCCTGCGGCGTTTGGACCGCGACGAGCTCAGAGCGATCCAGGGTCACCAGCCGCCCCTCGTCGCTTACCTGCTTGATTGTGTCCGATATGGGCGCACCCGGAATGGCACCGTCGGCGCCTGCCTCCACAGCCGAAACGACAGCCCGCCACAGGCTGATCGGCGCAAGAGGCCGTGCCGCATCGTGGACGACGATAACGGCCGCGCCCTGAGGGACCGCGGCCAGGCCTCTCCGCACCGACTCCGAACGCGTCGCACCCCCGACGACGATGACATCAGCGAGACGCGCGCCCCCGCCGCCCTCCGCACTTGCGCCGTCGAGGACCGCGTACTTCCCGGGAGCGTCAGCGGGCACAACCAAGACGGTTCCGTCGCAGACGCTTCGGGCCACATCAAGTGACCAATCCACGACGGGCCGCCCGGAGAGATCAGCGAACTGCTTCGCCGCGCCGAAACGACTTCCGCCCCCTGCCGCAACCACCACCGCCCAGACGCTCATTGAAGCAGCCTCATCAGCCCGAAACCGCAGGCCGCCCAGCGACGATCTCGGCTATCCGTCGTGAGGCCTCCCCTAGAGGAACGTCGGACCGCGTCCCACTCCAGCGTTCCCTCACTTCGATCACGCCCTGCGCGAGCCCCCGGCCGGCAACTACGACCACGGGAATACCGAGTAGCTCCGAGTCGGCGAACTTTACTCCCGCCGACGGGCCGACCCTGTCGTCGTAAAGCACCCGCAACCCGAGGTCCTGCAACTGACCGGCGAGCGCCTCGGCGTGCTCGTAAGGCTCGTCACCTTTGCCCGTCACGACAAGGTGCACGTCAGCGGGCGCCACAGACGCAGGCCAGCGAAGCCCAGAGCCGTCCGCGGTCTGCTCGGCGATCGCCGCGACAGCACGGGAGACCCCGATACCGTAGGAGCCCATCGTCACCGTCAAGGCACGCCCATCGGGACCGGTCACGTCCAGGCCGAACGCCTGCGCATATTTCCGACCGAGCTGGAAGACGTGCCCTAGCTCGATGCCTCTCGCTATGCGCAGGAGACCCCCGCAACGCGCGCAGCGGTCTCCATCGCGGACCTCGACGGCGCCGATCTCCCCGTCAGGTTGGAAGTCGCGACCGCGAACGACGTCGATGGCGTGGCGGCCTGGTTCGTTCGCCCCGGTAACCCACGAGCTGCCTTCCGCAACCAGAGGGTCCACAAGGTAGCGAACGCCGAGCTCGGCGAGGCGTTGCGGACCAATGTATCCACGGACCAAGCCCGGAACCGATTCAAGGTCGGCTCCCTCGGCCGGCGCCACCTCGATAGGTTCAAGTTGCGCTCCGAGGCGCTTCATGTCGACCTCTCGGTCGCCCGGCACGCCAACCACGAGAAGGCTCCACGAATCCGTACCCGGCGGTCGCGTCTTGACGACGACGTTTTTCAAAGTGTCAGCCGCGCCAAGCGTCCGGTCGAAGCCCATCGACGCGAGGCGCTCGACCAGGGTCGAGATGGTCGGAGTGTCGGGGGTGTCCATGACGACGCTCGGCGGATGATTGACGTCCGATGGCATGACAACCGCCAGCTCGACCGCCTCGGCGTTGGCCGCGTAGTCACAGTTCGAGCACGCTACGAACGTGTCCTCTCCACCGTCTGCCGGGGCGATGAACTCCTCCGACGCAGAGCCCCCCATCGCGCCCGAGACGGCCGACACGATGCGGTAGTCGAGGCCGAGGCGGCGGA
>JAKBBS010000068.1 GCA_021808425.1 Actinomycetes bacterium | reverse complement strand
GAGCGAACGCAGCGCACTCGCCAGGCCGAGGACCTGTCCCTGCACCCCTCCCGGAAGCGTCAGGCTGTAGGGGCACACCACTCCGACCCGCATGCTCAGCTCAGGTCGCTCGGCCAGTTGGCCTGCAAGAGATTGGGCGTTGTGGCTGGCCTGCCCGGATGCGTCGAATGAGTGCTCTGACCTGCGGTTTCTCTACTCAACGGTTCCCATCACTTGACACCACTTCTCGGCCTACTGAGGACCTATTGAGGACTGGCTGAGGACTCGTGCTCACGGGGCGCAGTTCCCGCCCGACCCATCCGCCTTCGGCGTGTAGGCGAACCCGCTCGGGCAGTGGGCGGGGTACTCGCCTGCAGGGGTTCGGGAGTTGACGTACAGGCTGATGTCCCAGGGTGCCGAGGCCGGACCACCTACCTCTCGCAGGATGGTTCCTGGCGCCCCCGTCAGGGTGGCATCGACGACCACTGAGGGGACGAAACCTTGCGAGGGGACTGCCTGAAAGCTGGCGCTGGCTTGCGACAGGGTGTCTCCGACGACGTTGGGTGGGGCCGGGGAGCCCGGCGTTGGTGCGTAGGCCGCGGTTGTGGGGACGGGTGAGCTTGAGCCGGAAGTCTGGGATCCGCAAGCGGCGATGAGCGCCGCCAAGCCGAAGGGCCAGAGACGTCTGTTGATCTTCACGATTCCTCCGTGCGAAGTCCCGTGCGCGTCTGTGCCCAGGCTTCGATCGCCGGACGCAGCCACAGACTGGGCCGGCCGCTCCCCATGTCGATGACAGGTCGTGGCATGTCCGGGTAGCGCCGCTGGTACACGGCGACCGAGGTGCGTCGGCTGAGCCCAAGGATTTCCGCTACGCCATGGGCGTCGACCAGCTGGTCGGGGTCGACAGGGTCCGCAGCCACACCTATAAGTGTAGTCGGGTGTTGACAGGATGTCGATGGATGTTGTAAACCGGTGACTACACACCAAAGGTGGCCCCGGCGGTGTTACGAGCACCCCGGGGCCTGGACACGAAGGGATGTGCTTCATGCCAATCAAGAAGGTAGCAACGCGCGCCGACGGCCACGAACAGAACATCGAAGCCGGCTTCGCCCTGCCGCTCGGGGTGCTGCGCTTCGATGAGGATCCCCGTCCGGTCATCGAGGACATGATCGGCGTGGCGGACGTCCTGCTGCCCGCAGTGCAGAAGTTCGTGGCGGCAGTGGTCCGGATGGATCGGCGGGTTCAGAGGGCCGTCCAAGAGTCGGGCGTCCCGGAGTGCGCCGGTGTCAGCGATGAGGTCTACGAGCTGGCGTACGACGCCCTCGGCTACCGGGCGTTGCTGGACCGGCTGGACCGCCTCACCGAACTCACCGTGTTCACCGTCGACAGGGTCGGCGAGCCCGGCCAGCCGGTCCAATGAGCAGCTCCGACCTCACCCTGCTGGTCCGGTTCGAGGACGAGACGATGACCGGGCTGTCGCCCCTGACACGCCACACCCGCCAGGGGACGGCCCTCCGCTTCGCGAAGTGGCTGGAGCCACGCTCCCTCCTCGACGCCACCACCGGCGACATCGTCGCGTGGCTCGACGAGCTGGGCGTCAGCGCAAGGACCCGCGGCGACCGGATCGGCCAGTTGCACCAGTTCTACAACTGGGCGCTCAACGAGAATCTCGTCGGGCGCGACCCCGCTGCGCCGCTCGCCCGGCAGCGGCGGCCGATCAGCGCAGGAGACTTCCCGGACATCGCCCGCGGCTGGTGGGTCGCACAGGAACGCAAGGCGCTCGCCCCGACGACGATCAAGTCCCGGGCGTGCTGCCTTCGGCTGTTCTTCGACTGGCTGGCCCCCAGGGCGCTCGTTGACGCCACGGAGTCCGAGGTCGAGGCGTGGCTCGACAGCCGCAAGCTGGCACCGAAAGCCCGGTACCGGGCGATCAGCGACCTTCACATGTTCTACCGGTGGGCGAAAACCCAGGGCATCGTCGGTGAGGACCCGACCGAGAACATTGACCGGCCGAGGTTGCCGCAGATGGTCCCCCGCCCGATCCCCGGGCCGGACCTGGAGAGGGCAGTCGAGCGGGCAGACCCGACCGTCCGGGCCATGCTCCACCTGGCTGCTCTCAACGGCCTCCGAGCGAAGGAGATCGCCGGCCTGCGCCGCTGCGACCTCCTCGAGCACCTGGCACCGCCGATGCTGATCGTCTCCGCACCGAAAGGGCGGCGGGAGCGGAGCCTGCCGCTGCACCCCACAGTGTGGGAGTCGCTGCGCCAGGCTGGCATGCCACGGTCGGGATACCTGTTCGCCTACCCGAACGGCCGGCAGTGGCCAGCATGGAAGATTAGCGGCGAGGTCAACACCCATCTGGCGTCCCTCGGCATCCCCGCCACGCTCCATCAGTGCCGCCACTACTTCGGGACCGAGGTGTACGCCGCCAGCCTCGACCTCCGGCTCACCCAAGAGCTGCTCGGGCACTCGTCGCCCACCACGACCGCCGGGTACGTTCAGTTCAACCGGAGCCGGGCCACCGAGATCGTCGGGGCGCTCAACATTGGGCCGGGCAGCTTCACGAACCACCTCCGTAGTTGAGGAACGGGATTTGAGCGGCGACGTCGAAATAGGAGGCGGGTACGACGTCGACCTGGACGAGCTGCCCGGGATAGGGGGCTTGGAGGACATGGGTGCCGTCGCCCATCGAGATCGCCACATGATCGCCGGCGATCGCCGCACCCTGGTTCTTGAACAGGAGCGCACCCCTGATGTTCATCGCCTGGGATGGAGTGAGCGACTGGCCCGGGCTGGCGACGCAGGCTTGATACTGCGCGCCGCTGTAGTGAGGGAACGGGATCCCCAACTGCTGCAACGACCACATGACCAGCCCGGAGCAGTCGAACCCTGCCGGAGTGATGCCGCCCCACACGTACGGCACGCCGATCTCCTTTTGGGCAACCTGCAAGAACTGCAGGTTGGTGGGGATCGGCGGGTTGCCAGTCGGATCGACCTGCGGCGGGAACGGCTGCACACCGCCCGGTGCAGACGGGACAGGATCCTTGATTTGGTTGCCGTAGACGGTGACCGGCGTCGCTTGGCCGTCGGTGTTCCACTGCACCCGGGTGACAAGCCACTGGTCGGTCGGGAAACCTGGCACGCCGGCCAGCCCGAACTGCTGGCCGGGACGGACCTGCTCGCCGATGTCGTGCGGGATTTTCACCATCACCGTATCCCCGGTGAACATCGACGTCGACCGGAGGCAGACGGGAACGCCCATGCATTCGGCATCGACGGACGAGTCGACGAACGGAGTGCCCAACCCCTCCCATTTCAGCTGGAAGCCGGGGGCGATCGTCGCGAACCAGGTCGGCTTACCGAAGAACACCCCGCCGTTGCATTCGAGCAGCCAGCAACCCTCCTCCATGCACAGCTCCTGGGCCATGTCGTAGTAGGACTGCCATTGGGTGACCGACATGGAGGGGTTCAGGGCTATCTGGGGTCGTTGCTGGGTGACCATCCCCAGGAACTTGGCGGGCTGCTCCTCCGACGAGATCAGCGTGTTGTACTCGGCCACCCGCGCGGCCAGCCAGTCGGTAGCGGAGAGTCCGTTGTCGTAACGCCGCCATCTCGCCGTCGCCATCCACTGCAGCACGGCTGTGCGTAACGTGACGATCATCCCCGGTATGCCGCCAGAGATCTCGGTCGTTTGCGCCTCGGCGATCGTCATGACATCAGTACCCCACATCACCTGCTGACCGATGCCACCCACCTGGACCACCTGGCCAGCCACCACCTGGTTCACCCCGGATGTTTGGACGATCTGCCCGGCAATCCCGGACGTCAACGTCAGATCAGGATCACAGATCGTCAACTGGACCTGGCCGAGCTGGTCGGAGGTGAAATCGACGGTCGAGTCGGTGGTAACCGCGTCAGCTAGATGCGGGCCGGCGCCGGCCATGAAGTTGAGAGGCGGGGCTATCAACGTCGCCTGCCAGGTGTCGTTCACTGCCGGCAGCGCCGCGACGGCCGGCATCACAAAACCCGGTGCAGGCGGTGGGGTGCCTCCCCCGGTCACGCCGGGGATCGGTATGGGGATCCCGCCAGCCGGGGCGACCGGCAACCCACCAACCATCGAGTTGAACACGTCGATCAGTTCGGTGGCGTAGTTGGGGTCCTGCGCCCAGTTGCCGGACAAGCCACCGACGGTGGTCACCTGCCGGGATTCCCAGTTCACCCCGACGTTCGGCTCGGCGAGGGTGACATTGTTGCCGGCGACTGCTTTGGCGAGCAGCTGGATCTGAGCTCGCACGCCGATCTGCGGGGAGGCGAAATCCAACCCGGACGGGGCCGACACCGGATGGCCGATCCCTGCGTAGTTATTGAGGCTGGTGTCAGGGCTGGTGAAATAGCCCGTCTCCCAGCAAGCCTGGGCGAAAGCGAAATCGCCGCGGATCCCCTGCGCCGACCCCTCGGTCAGGTAGTAGCCGATCACCTGATCGACCGACACGCCGTTCAGGTTGCCGTTCCCCTTCCCTAGCCCGTGATACCAGGCAGAGATCTGAGCTTGGGTGAGACTGTTGGGGCCGGCAATCGACAGGCTGGTATCGACGGTCATCCGCCGTTCCGCCGATTTTGCATCTGCTGGAACTGTTGAATCTGGGCGTTGATCGCACCAGGGATAGCGTTGGCGACTTTCTGGGGATTGCCGGCGCCGGGGATCACGATCGCCCCAGGCTGGATGTGCACAGTGGTGCCACCATGGCTGGTGTGGTGCGAACCGCCGAACAGCCCGAAGAAATGGCTGTTGGACAGAATCTTGCCGAGGTCGAGTCCGCCGCCGATGGCTGCACCCCCAAGAGCGCCGATGGCGGTACCTACGCCAGGAACCACTGAGCCGATGCTTGCGCCGAGCGCCGTCGAAGTACCAAACGTCTCGGCGTAGGACGCTCCCCCGTGTCCCTGCAGGCCGTGCAAGAGGTACGGGGCGCCCATCGCCACCGCGCCGAGCGCCCCGGCCGCCCCGAGCAGCTTGCCGCTGGTGCCGCCACGGCCGAGAGCGGCTGCCTCGCCACCGGCTGCTGTGGCAGCACCCGTCACGGCTGACGTGCCGGCGAGCCCTTCTTCCGCCATCTTCAGGCCGAGCAGCCCTCGGTTCATGCCGAGCAGCGCGTTCATCATGCCGCCGGACTCGATCGCCAGCGAATAGGCTTTCCATGCGGTGGTGGCCCGGTCGGTCCATTGGGCGATCTTCGAAAGGATGATGAACCCGCCAAGGGTGCCGATCAGCATTTCGGTTTCGGCCCTGTGCTGGCCCATCCAGTCGAGCACATCCGAGAAACCCTTCAACGCCGGGGTGGCGATCCCGAGGACATCTTTCGCCATCGGGATCACGGACTGGGACATGATCTGACCGAACCCGTGCAGCGTGGACGTCACGATCGTAATGTCACCGGCCAGTTTCGGATCCCCGAAGATCTGAGCCAACGTCGTGCCGAGCGCGCCCATGTTGTTCGACTGCCAGTCCTTGCCAATACTGCCACCCAACGTCTTGAACCGCTGCTGCGTTTCGGTGGCCCACGCCCCGAGTTTCGTGGACGCCCCCGTCAGGGCGTTCCCGAGCGGCGTCTCGAAAGTGGCGAGCAGATCTCCGACCGCCTTCTTCGCCTGCCCCATCTGACCTGACCAGGTGTTGCGGTAGGCGGCCAGACCGGTCGTAGCGTTCTGCGACGATGAGAGATCGGACAGGAAGTTGCCGGGCATCATCATCGGCGTCCCAGCCCGCAGGAAGCGGGTGCGTAACTCGGCCGGCGTCGAGCCGGTTTCCCGGGCGAGCATCCCGTAAATGTCGACCCCGGCGGAGGAGAAAGCGTTGACATCCGACGGGTTGATCAGACCGCCGGTGCCCATAATGTTGGCGAGCGCCCCCGACATGCCGGCGAAGTTGGCTGTCGGATTGAGCGACACCGCCGAGATGTTCGACAGGGCCGTCAGGGTCGGCATGATTTGCGCTGAGCGCATCCCCGCTTGGGTCAGCTGCTCGAACCCAGCCGTCAACCCCGACAGAGGCACAGGGCCCTCGAGCCCGTGCAACGCCTGGAACGCAGCGCCGCCCAGTGCGGACGAACCGGTGAACGCCGACAGCGCCAACGTGGCCGTCTGGATCGACGACGCGGTGGTCAGCCCGAAGGTCACCATCGCGGCGGTGCCGGCCTCCATCGTGTACGCCAACTGCTGCATCGGATAGCGGACACGTTCGGTGATGGTGTCCCCAACCCCCTTCAGCCCTTCCCGCAGCCTCGAACCTTGCTCGTGCATGTCCCGCATCGCCCTGGTGGTGTGCTTCATCGCGCCGCCGGACAGCACATCCGCCTTCTTGGCGGTGCGGTCCATCTCCTCACCCAACGCCCTCGTCGCACCCTGAGCATGGCCGTGAGACTGGCGGATGCCATCCCCCATCGACTTCATGGCTTCGCGGCTACGCGCAGCCTGCTCAGGGATGTCCGAGATCATCTCCGCGCGGATCGTCACCGTGTCAGTCACCGGCTGCCTCGCAACGATCGGCGGCTATCTGCCGCGCCACTGTCACCCACGTCGGCTCCGGGGCGACCAGCGTGGCAGTACCCGGCTCGATGAAACGCTCCCAGACGGTCTCCCGCAGGGCCGCAGAATAGGTTTCGAGCTCGAACGTGTCGCCGGGCATGACCAGCCTTGCCGGCGACCCTGCCAGCAGCGGCTCCCGGGCCTCGAACTGCAGCAGCAGGCGATCGAACCATGCCGGCAACTCGCCGACCGGCGCGAGGTAGCCGAACGCCACCAGTGTCATGGCGTCGACCCGCTCGGCCGCGGTCGCACCGAGGGACACCGTGTCGCCGTGCGCCACCTGCCGGCGCACGGTGGTCACCTCCTGACCCACCCCGACAGCCACGGTCGGGTAGGAGCCTGCTGTCAGTGCCCGGAAGGTCGCCACCTCCGCGTCGACCGTCATTGCAACCTCGTCGCCAGGTTGGGCGACACGGCCGGCCGGCGCTGGTTGATGATTTTGTATGTGCCATCCGGCAGGCGGATCACGTCGCCGCCCTGCCGCAGCTCGCCAGCAGTCGGCTGGTGCTCGTGAATCTTGTACCGGGGCTTGTCCGCTTCCGCCGCATTCGGAGGCCCAGGAAGCGGGCCAGCCGCCTTCCGCGCTTCGCCCCACCAGGCAGGCTTGACGTTTTCGGCCAGATCGCAGTCACCGCACGTGACCCACCGGACGATGTTCGCCCGCTCGGCCATCGTCGAGGACGGGAGGCGGACCCGCTCGCCTCTGCGAACCGGCCGTCCGAGCCGTTCGCCCCAAGGCCCGTATTGCGGCAAAACCACCGTGTGCTCAGCCATGTGGGATTCTCTCCTCTCACATGTCCAGGCAGGCGACGAACCGTGCCCACGCATCTTCAGTGGGCGCCGGTGCCGCAGACAGCGCGGTGAGCGTTGCCGGCATGTCGCCCGGCCCGTAGACCGGGTACGGCGCCTCGGGAACCGCAGACGATCGGGAAACGCCCGCATGGTGCCTGGTCGCGTGTGTCATCCCGAGCGGCGCTAGGAAGGCCGACCAGGCATCTTCGCTGATCGCGTCCTCCTGGGCCACAGCAGACGGGGTAGCCGGAGCTGCCGCGGACAACATGGCGGTCATCGTCCCCGCCAGCTCCGCCTCTCGGGCGTGCCAAGACGCCAACAGCTGGCTGCGTTGCTCATCAAGCGACAACGGCATAACGAGGGGTCCTTTCGGTGACGGCTGTACAACAGGGGGGGTTTGCGGCGGGTTTGGCGGAACCCTGACAGCTGGCGCAGAAAGCGCAGCCGGCGGACGGGGAGCGTCGCCGAGGTCCACGAACCCGAACGCCTCGACCTCGTAGCCGCGCGTCACGTCGGCTCCGCCTCGGTGGTCCCCGCCGCGCCGGTCTTTGGAGGGTTGATGCCCCCGGCGCGGCGGGAAGCAAGCAGGACACGGACCGCCGTACCAGGCGGCACACCGAGATCGATAGCGAACTCCCGTAGCTCCTGCAGCACCTTCGGTTCCATGCCGAACGGCGCCCGGACTGAGTTCTTCAAGGTCGGTCCACGTCCCATCGACCAATTTTCGACCGAAGAAGCGGGTATGTCGCCGCTATTGGAATTAGAACACCCGATCCCGCAAGCCAGCGATCCCACCATCACCGCGCCGGGCCCGCGCCGCCTCGTAACGCATGTCATCCTCGACGTCCGTGCACCGCTCCCGCCACCACCGCTCCGGGTCGACATCCTTCGGCGCCGTCTTCCAACGATGCTCCGCCTCCGCCTCATCCGAATCGACGATCAGGCGCCCCCTACAACACCACCAACACCGCCTGTAACCCTCCGGCGCCACCACGGCAGCAGCCTCGACTCGACGCGGCCCCTCCACCGTCTCCACCGTGACCACGGGGGCGTGGTGGGTTGCTAGCACATGCGTCCGGTGAGACATTTAGAAGATCCTCGTCTGGAGACCAGCCGAGATCGGTCTCGTTCGACCGAACCGCCGCAACGCCAGCCGCTCCGCCTCCAGTTCCGCGGCCGACCTCGGCCGGCGCACCCAACCAGCACCCTCAAGACACGCCGTCGCGGCCATCGACAACGCAACCGTCTGATCGTCATGCCTTCCCGGGTCGTGATCCACGCGCAGCAGACCCGTCGATCCGGTCTCTTTTAACCTGACCGTCCGCAATTCCTCGAGCAGTAGTTCATTATCCGGCAACCACAGAAGCTCGTCCCTGAGCAACACCAGCAACGTCTGAGCCATGTTCGCGTACCTCTGAGCCGTGAACGACCACTCCTGCACCGGAACCCCCCGAGCCCGCAACCTCTGAGCCATGCCAATCGCCTGAAAAGGATCGGCACGAACCGTCGCATTTCCCGGCCGGGCGTACATCGCCGACAACGACGCCACGACCTCTTCCACCTCTGTCAGATCAACCGGATTACGGCGAGACCCAGCCCACACCCTGATGTGATCCAACACCACACGCTGCCTGCCGGCCGCATCATCAGGCTCGGCATGGCAGACCGCCACCACACACCGGTCGTTCGTAATCCCGACATCAAGACCCAGCTTGTACTGCCAGCCCGGCACGTACCCCTGAGAGCCATCCAGCCGGACGGCACGACGCAGATCATCGACGGACACCAACCGGTCCTCGGAAGCCGACCAGCGACCAAGATGCAACCTGGCGAAAGCCGAATCGCTCAACAAGCCCCGCTGGTCAGCCAGGAACGCCGGATCAGCCCACGGCAACGGACCGAGCACCGGGTTGGTGCGCCACAACGGCGACGCCTCCGCATGCCGGTATACCTTCGCCACCCACGACGCCGGGTCACCAGGCGTGCTGATCGTCACGAACCGTGCGCCCGGCACCTTCCCCGAACCCGACGTCAACGCCTCCCAGACGCCCCGATGCGACGGATCGCCAGGCCACTGCGCTGCCTCATCAACCACCGTGAACGCCGACTTCAGCCCATGAGCGCCGGGGGCGTCAGCCGCCAACACCTCCAACGTCGAGCCCGTCCGGAGCGCCGCAACCTTCCACTGGTCGACTTTCACCGTGCCCGACAGGCCGGAGCGTTGAATCAACCCGCCGATGGCGTCTACACCGAGCCTTGCCTGGTCACGGTCAGACGCCGCCCAGTAAGTCCTCGATCCCGCCGGCAGCTGGTCGAGCAACGTCGCCAGCACCATCCCGGCCAGGTCGGTTGTTTTGGATCCGCCGCGCGGTCTCGTCAGGAAGTGCTGCCGGGGCGCGTCGTCGGCAGGTTCGAGGACAGCACGGGCGTCGGCGAGTTGCCAGTCGGTAGCGGCGTCAGCCCAGCGCCGGCCGTCCTCAAGTACCAACGCACCGAGCAGCGACAGGGCAGTCATGACTCCTCGTTCCGGTCGGCAAGGTGCGGTGTCTCCAGCAGCAACGCCACAAGGTCATCGATCGCGGTCGGGCGCATCGACCGTTGGATGACGATCGCCGCCTCCACCGGATCGCACGTCGGGATCGTCACCTTCCGAACGGCCATCACTCGTCGACTTCCGTCAGGGACGGCTCAGCGTCCGCAGGAGCTTCTGGCAGAGCACGCGGGGAGCGTGCGGTGAGGATGGCCGCTCCTTCTGCCCTGAGGGCCGCCAGGACGTCGTCGGGGGCGGGCGTGGCGCTGAACGTCTGCAGGAGTTTGGCGAACGACAACGGATCGAGGCCGAGCTGGCCTCGCAACGTCGACGCGCGGGAATGCAGACGGTCAGCCAGGAGGGCGGCGTTCCGGACGTCGCCGCCCTCGGTCAACAGGCCGTGCTCATCGAGCCAGTCATCCACCAGTCGGCACTTCGCCTCGGCGATCGACCACGCTTCGATAGCGCCCGCGAACGCCGGCCGATTCAGCCACGGCGCCTGGTCGACGATGCCGGCACGGATCTGCTCGGCCAGCGGCCGCCAGCGACGCTCGCTGCCGGCGCCGTGCTTGAGCGCCAGATCGTTGCCCGGTGCCGCCGTAGGCCACGAGTACCGCCGGGCGTCATCCACCACAGCGAGCCCCGATTATCGGAGAGGCTATGCAGCCGTCTGACCTGCGGTTTCCCCGCGTATTGCAGATAACTCTAGGTATGCGGACTAGCGCAGCGCTCTGACCAGCGCTTTTATCCTGGAACCCGTTATCACGGCCATGCACACCACTCCAAGTGGTGAAAACCGCTCCCCATCCCACCGCCTCGTGCATAGCCATGCACGGCGCCGCATCCCATCGGGCGTCCGATTTGCCCCAATATAGCCACCCGTCCGTCCTCGCGGGCGCATCGTTTTGACACCACATCGGCGAAGCTTCTGACCGGTCGGCGCCGCTGCGGGTCAAGGCTCTCATGGCTGCTTCCTGTGATTGTGGGTGAGGACCGGACACCAGTTGTCATGATGGATGGTGATCCGCCAGACGCCGGGGGCGTCGATGCGGACGGTCTGGTAGACGTTGCACGTGTCGCAGCCTCCTGGGATCTGTCCGCCATCGAGGGGTCCGAGGTTGTTGGCGACTGGGTTGGTGCGGTACCGGTCCCCTCCTTCAGAGGGGACACCGGTTCCCGTCGCACGGCAGTTCCGGTTCCCGCCGGTTCCGGGAACCTCCATAGAACCTTTGAGCAGCGGGTTTGCCTCTGAATGCCCCGCTGGTTCCGGCCCGGTTCCTGGGGTGTCGTCGGAAGGCGGTTCCGGGAACCGCTCGACGCTCATCGAGTGGCCTCTTTGCGCCACTTCAAGGCGGCCAGAACGAGCGTTTTGCGCCGGCCGTCTCCGGCGATCTTGAGCGCTGTCAGCGCCATCTGGGAGCTGGCGTCGAGGGGCACGTCGTGCTGGTCGAGGAGGGCTGCGACTTCGCTGGTTCCGGCGGGCCACGTACTCGGGTCAGTGAGCACGTGACGGAGCGGCTCTTCTTGGCGGGTGAGTCTGGTCTCGGGCGGTATCCACGGGATCCGGGAGTGCGTGGCTCTGATGGTGATGCTCCGGCCGTCGGCGGTCATCTTGAACACGACGTCCACGTCGTCAGCTTTCGCGCTGGAGCCGCGCTGGCCCCGTTCACCGTCTTTGCCGGCATGATCGAGGCGGAGCACTGTCACCCCGGCGGTCTTGAGGGGCCTGCCGAGGAACGTCACGAAGTGACGGTACGTGTCTGCGCTGTTCTCCTCCCCGGCGACGGCTCGGGCCATGGTGTCGATGACGAGCACGGACGCCTGGTGGTGCTGGACGATCTCCAGGAGGGCCTGTCCGCCGTCCGGTCGGTCGAGGGGCGGCAGGAGAGGCAACAGGTAGTAGTGCAGGTGTGACAGGTCGGTGTCGGGCCCGTAGCCGAGGTCCGCGAGTCGGTCTCGGAGGTCTTCTCGGGTCATCTCCAGGTCGACGTAGACCACGTCCATCGGTGCTCCGGCCGGACGGCCGAGGATGGCGCTCCCGGTGGCGAGCGCGGCGGCGACGTCTAGGGCGAGGAGGGACTTGCCGGCCTTGGCCATGGCGTAGATCGCGACTTGTCGGCCAGCGGGGAGGATCGGCTCGACGAGCCAGTCGTGGCAGGTGTCGTCGAGGTCCCACAGCTTTCGCCAGTCGACCGGAGCGAACATCGGCTCGGCTTCCGCTCGGCAGAGCTGGTCGAAGGCGGCTTCGGTTGCTGGGTCGGCTTGAGCCTTGAGACGGAGCGCCTCCGCCTTGAGTGTCTCGCTCGTCATCAGGCGGCCGGCCGCCGCCTGTACCAGCCGATGGTGGGTCGCTCGAGCATTTCGGCGAGCAGCGTCGCCCGTCGTTCGGCTTCGCGCTTCTCGGCGTCCCGACGCAGGTGTGCGAGCTCGAGGAGGTCGCTGCTGCTCAAGGTGTCGAGGTCGACGATGGCGGTCATGGGCTGGCCTCGTCGATTAGCCGGAGGGCCTCGCTCAGATCGGCGATATGCCTTCGGAGGGCGTTGGCCAACCCGACGCAGCTCTCGGCGTTCGCCTTGACTCGGTCGTCGCCGGACTCGACGATGACGCTCACGCTGCCATCCCCTGGAGGGCCAGGTCCCTTTCGATTTTGGCGAGGTCGCATGCCACGCGATCCGCGGTGCGAGCGAGCGCCCGGCGGACCGCGGGGTCCTCGAACGGTACCCGGTCGTCGCGGAGTAGCAGGTTGAGCGACCTTGCCCGGCGCATGGAGTCGGTCAGGAGATCGAGCAGTGGGCTATCCTCGGGGGTGTTGGTGATGGTTGAGCGAAGTGCGGGGGCGCCCTGGCAGGGGCGCCTTCGTCGTTCCGGCCTCATGCCCGCTCCCCTACCGCCTGCTCGGCGAGCCACCGTTCGACATCGTCTCGGCGGTAGCGGAGGTGTCGGCCGACTTTGAGCGCGGTCGGCCCGGTCCGGCGGTAGTGCCACTGGTACACCGTCGCCAAGGGAACGCCGAGGTAGGTGGCGACGTCCTCGGTGCTCAGCAACGGTTCAAGCGTTTTGACGGCCATTCTGGCTCCTCGTGTGTTCGCTGACGAACTTACGAGTACCAACAAATCACATTGATGTCATGCTGTCAAGAGTTGACGAGCAAACACACGAGAGGTACTGTGTCAACCCATGGCAAGCAATGAGGGGTTGGGTGTGGCGGACGTCGTCGCCCGGAACGTCCGCCGTCTCCGAGGCGGCCGGTCCCAGGATGAGGTGGCTCGCTTCGTCCGGGTCTACGGCCTTCCGTGGTCCAGGTCGGTTATCGCCTCGATTGAGGCAGGCACCCGGTCGCTCGACTTGGCCGAGGCGGTCCTTCTCGCCGCAGCTCTCGGTGTGGGAGTCGGCGGCCTTCTAGCCGGTGATGTCGAAGAAGTTGTGCGGCTCACTGGCACCGTCACGCAGCATCTGGTCGAGTTCCGGTACGCGCTCGGACACGACTCGCTCTCCCGAGACCTGCTCGACGCAGGGCCGGCCGTATCCGGGAACTGGGGCTTACACCTGGACCCACCCGAAGGTGACCGCGTAGGGCGCTTGGCCCCACAGCACGTAGGTGGAGAGATCCCCGACGAGGTGGTCACGGCCCAGATCCTTGCCATGGGCCAGGTAGCAGAGCGACGAGCAGCGGCAAAGCTCGGGGTGACGCCGCGCGTCGCCACGGCAGCGGCGTTCGGGTTGTGGGGCCGTTCCCTGACAGAGGAGCGCGACCGGCGCACGACCGAACGCTCTGGGGACGCACCGGCCGGTTCTCGCCAGGCGCTCCGCGGGCGTGTCACAAGGGAACTGCTCGAAGAGCTGTCCGAAAGGATCGGGAGGGGCTGAGATGGCGAGCGTCGACAAGCGGCCGAGCGGTCAGTGGCGCGCCCGGTGGCGTGAGTATCCGGGCGGTCCGCAACGGACGAAGCACTTCGCCCGCAAGGTGGACGCCGACCAGCACCTGGTCCGGGTCCAGCACGATCTCATGACCGGTGCCTACGTCGACCCTACGAAGGCCCGGACAACGGTGGCGGACTACTACGCGGCGTGGTCGGCGCGACAGCCGTGGCGCCCGTCGTCCCGGGCGTCCCTGACGTCGATGTTCAGCAACCATGTGTTGCCGGCGCTCGGCGGCCGGCCGCTCGGGTCTATCCGCCGCGGTGATGTTGAAAGTTGGGCCGCCGGCCTGACGCTGTCCGGCCGTACCGCTGGCCTCGCCGTGCAGTATTTGGGCACGATGTTCGAGGCGGCCGTGCTTGATGGGCTGATCGCCCGCAACCCGACGCAGGGAGCGAAACGGCCGCGCGTCGATGTCGAGCCGATCGTCCCGTTCACCACAGAGCAGTTGCGGGCACTTGAGGCGGCCGCCCCCCCCTGGTTCGCCGTGGCGTTGACGCTGGGAGCGGTGTGTGGGCTACGGCAGGGCGAGGCGACCGGCCTCACGGTCGACCGGATCAACTTTCTCCGCCGGGAGCTAACCGTGGACCGCCAGCTCGCCACGCCGGCCGCCGGGGATCCGACCTTCGCTCCGCTCAAGACGTCGAAGTCTTACCGGACGGTCCCTCTGGCCGATGTCGCCCTGGAGCCGCTCGCAGGTCATCTTGAGGCGTACGGCGCCGGCCAGGACGGTCTGGTGCTCCACGAGGCTGGGCGGCCGGTGCGACGCCAGCGCTTCGGTGCGGTGTGGAGGTCGCTGCGGCTGCGGGCCGGACTGCCCGACGCGCGGTTCCACGACTGCCGCCACACCTTCGCGTCGATCCTGCTGTCAGGCGGGGTGTCGGTGGCCGCGGCCGCCGACTACCTCGGCCACACGCCGGCCGTGCTGCTCCACACCTACGCGCACCTCATGCCAGCCGACCACGACCGGGCCCGAGCGGTCGTGCAGGAGGCCTTCGCATGTAAGGTGGCCGAACCTCCCGCTGTTGCCGAGACGTGACAGTTTGTGATCTCAGCTGGCGTAGCCGGCGCCCTTAGCGGCGCCCCACCTTGAGAGGTTAAACCAGCTCACCAGCGTCGTCGAAGTAACGAGAGTGGGTCACGTGCAGCGAGTCGATATCTTCTCCGCTGATCACGACGACCTCGTGATCTGGGTCCAAGTCACGGCGTTCAACATCAAATCGCGCCTTGAGTGCGGCGACGTGGTCATCGAAGGGGTGCGGATCCTGTAGGAGCCGCCGAGCCGAGCGGTCGTACACCAGCAGGAAGTACTTCACGGCCACACCCTACACATCGGGCGGCAGATCCGGCAGTCCTAGGTTCGCCCTCGTCTGGTTCATGGTTTCCCTGAAGCCGTCGAGCAACTCCTTCGCCTTCAAGAGCTGTGCACTGTTTTTTAACTGCAGGTTGGCCGCTTTGGTGGTGATGTCCTCAAGGTCCTCGTAGGTAGGGATCGTTGCTGAGAGATCGAGCAGTGACTGAACGAGGCCAGCCCGCGTCGTGCTCCCGGCCGGTGCATCAGGCGTGGCCGGAGGCTGCCCGTAGCGAATCTGCCGCCCCACAGAATCAGCCAGAGCTTCGAACATCTGGGCCCAGGTGTCTTGCCAGAGTGTCCGGACCTGGATCTCTACTCGCTTGCCTCCGACCTTCGGCACGATGTGCACGGCGCGGTAGCCGTGCATCGGCGCGGTCCGTCTATCGATGACTTTCGGATCGTCGAAGAGACCGCAGATCTGGTCGCAGAGGGCGTCCTGTTGGGCAAGGTTCATCCGTTTCACGATCCGCGTGCCAGCCAAGTCTCGGATGCCCCGCAGCGTTACCTTCTCGCGCTGCAGTTTGTCTCTCAAGGTCCCTGAGGTCTTCAGCCGTCCGTGGGGCACCAGCCCGAGCGTGCGCAACCGTTCCTCTGTGACCTGTAAGGCACCGGCGTACTCAGCCAGCAGTTCCTCCAGCAAGAACAGGTCGGCGGCTGCCGGCTGACCCCCGTTGCACAACCGCTGCCCCAACCGGTCAATCTGAGAATTAGAGAGGCTAGGCACCCTTCAGTGTCCGGTGACGGCGTTGACCCACGAGCGGGCAGCCTATGGCTCGGGCGACGGGTGTCTCCGTGCCAGCTGACCCCCGGGGGCCGCAGGGACGCCGGTCCGTCCTGATTCTGCTGAGGACTGGCTGAGGACAGGGTGGCGAGACCTGGGCCCCGGTGATGATCTTGACCAGCACTTTCGCGCTCAGCTCAGGTCGCTCGGCCAGTTGGCCTGCATCATGTGCCACTGCGTCGGCTCTCGCCGGATTAGCACCTCGAGCTCCCCGGCAAGGAGCTGGGTGCCTGCGACGATGTCGTCGCGCAGGCGCC
>JAKBBS010000067.1 GCA_021808425.1 Actinomycetes bacterium | reverse complement strand
CCCGAGCTGGTAGGCCCAGAACGCAAGGTCGCGTCCGGCCGTTACTGCCGGGTCCTTCTGTCGAAGGGAGCCGGCCGCAGCGTTGCGTGGGTTGATGAACTGGCGTGCTCCCGCCTTCGCTTGACGCCCGTTGAGCTCATCGAAGGCCGCTATCGGCATGTAGAGCTCGCCCCGGACTTCGACGCGAGACGCCACGACGCGCTTCGAGGAGTGGACCGGTGAATCGCCGCCTGGCGTCGAAGCGCCAAGAAACAGCTCGGCGGGTATAGCCGACACGGTCGCTACGTTCGCCGTCACGTCCTCACCGGTCACGCCGTCGCCGCGAGTCGCCGCCTTGACCAGCCGTCCGTCCTCGTAGAGCAAGCTCAGCGCAAGCCCGTCGATCTTCAGTTCGCACGTATAGGCGAGGGTTGCGGCGCCGAGGCGTTCCATGCGCCTCCCCCAGGCCAGCAGCTCGTCGTAGCTGGTCGTCTTGTCGAGCGACATCATCGGCGTTGCGTGGCGGGCGGGAGCGAACAGCGTCGAGACCTCGCCTCCGACCCGACCTGTCGGGCTCGAGGCGTAAACCAGGTCCGGGTTCTCGCGTTCTATCCGAGCGAGCTCGCCAACAAGCTCGTCGTATTCTGCGTCGGTCAGCTCCGGATCGTCGAGGACGAAGTAGCGCTCGTCGTGATGCTCGATGAGCGCACGGAGCTCCCGTACGCGCTTGTCGAGGTCTGATGAGGCCACCCGTCGACGATACCTGGGCGCAAGATGGCACGTTGCGCTAACGGGGTAAGGCGCTGGGCTAAGGCAGTGCTATGCCGCCCCCGGCGACGAGATCCCCCCGGTAGAGGACGACGCTCTGGCCGGGTGCTACCCGACGGACCGCCACGTCGAGCTTGACGAGACCTTCCCGATCCCATTTGGCTCCTACCGGCGCCCCGTGGGCACTCATCTGGGCGAGGAGCGCCTCCTCCTCGCGGGGCTCCTCGTGGACCCACGACACCGAGCCGAGCGCGACTGAAGTCACCTGAAGCGCTTGCGGCGAAGCGACCGTGACCGTTGCCGAACCAGGATCGACCGAAACCGCGTAGCGGTCCCCGACCGCCGGACCGAGCCCTCTGCGCTGCCCGACTGTCACCAGTTCTAGCGCCGGCACGTCACCCAGGTGACGGCCGTCCTCGTCCACGACGCGCGCTGGGTGGAGTGCTATGCGTGATGAAAGGAACTTTTCGCGCCCTCCCGAGCCTGAAACGAAGCAGACGTCCTGACTGTCAGGCTTTGAAGCGGTCTCCAGGCCCATCGACGAGGCCTTCGCCCGGACCTCCGCTTTGGTCATCTCCCCTATCGGGAACATCAGCTTCGCCAGCCTGTCGCTTGTAATCATGTGCAGGACGTACGACTGGTCCTTCGCTGCGTCAGCGCTGCGGCGAAGCGCCGGGCGTCCGTCGGCTCCCGTGGCGATCCTGGCGTGGTGGCCGGTCGCCACGGCGTCGAAGCCGAGCTGATCCGCCCGTCGGAGTAGCCGGTCAAACTTGAGGTGACGGTTGCATTCGATGCACGGGTTCGGGGTCAAGCCCGCCTCGTGACCCTCGACGTAGGGGTCGACCACCTGCCGCTCGAACTCCTCGGAGAAGTTGAACACGTAATGGCTGATGCCCACCTGCTGCGCGACGCGGCGAGCGTCGTCGACATCGCCAACCGAGCAGCACCCACGATCGGACTCACCGCCCCAAAGTTTCATGGTCGCGCCGATCACCTCGTGGCCCGCTTCGGCGACAAGCGCGGCCGCTACAGACGAGTCGACACCTCCCGACATAGCGACGAGCACTTTCATCTGGCCAGCACCTTGCGCTCGGCGGCGTCATGCTCGGCGGCCGCATACGCGCCAACCCTCTGCACTCTCGCGAGGCGCGTCACGCACGACACGATCGCCGCTGCAGCGAAATCGACCTCCTCGCCGGAAATATCCGGGCCGAGCGTGAGCCGCAGGCACGAGCCGGCCTCCCGCTTAGACACCCCCATCGCCATCAGGACCGGGCTCGGCTCGAACGCGCCGCTTGCGCACGCAGCACCGGCGGAAGCACAGACACCAGCCTCGTCTAGGAGGAACAGCAGCGCTTCTGCCTCCACCCCGGGAAAACGCATATGGCAATGCCCAGGCACACGCGCTACGCCTACACCGCTCGCAACCGCGTCAGGAACAGCGCCAAGCATCGTCGCACACAACCTGTCACGAAGCGCCGCAACCCGAGCGCCGGTAACGTCGCCGTCAGCGCGCAGCGCGCTGCGGGCCCTCATCGCTGCGGCCAGCCCTATCGCAGCGGCGACGTTCTGCGTACCGCTGCGGCGACGGCGTTCCTGGCCTCCGCCGTGAATGACCGGCGAAAGCGCGACGTGGGGTCGGACCGCCAGCACACCCACTCCCTGGGGGCCGCCGAGCTTGTGGCCGCTCACCGACGCCATGTCGACGCAGCGCAGGACAGACGGCAGGTCCATCCACGGGGCGGCCTGGACAGCGTCACTGTGAAACAGTGCCCCGGGGGAGCGGCGGCGCACTCTCCGCGCGATCGCTTCGAGGTCCTGGAGCACACCGGTCTCATGGTTCGCGGCCTGCACCGACACTAAAGCAACGTCGCCGTCCAAGAGTCGGCTGAGCTGATCAAGGTCCGCCAGCCCGTCCTCCCCGACGCCGAGCAGGCGCACCTCGCGCCCGGACGCCCGGGCTGCTTCGAGGACGGCGGGGTGCTCCACGGCGCTTGCCACAATGGCGCCTCGGCGATCAGCGAGAGGCCCGAGCACGGCCAGGTTGTCGGCCTCGGTGCCCCCGGAGGTGAAGATGATCCCCCCGGACGTGAACCCGAGAAAGCCAGCTACCTCATCCCTGGCGTCGTCGATCGCCTTGCGCGCCAGGCGCGAGACATGGTGCGCGCCCGAGGGGTTCCCGTAGCCGTTTGACAGCCATCCAACCATGGCCTCAACCGCAGCTGGGTGCGGCGGGCCACCGGCGGCATGGTCGAGATAGACCTGCACACAGCCGAGCGTAGTGGCCCAAGAGGCGGTGGCGCGCCATGACTTGCGGGGAGGACTACCGTCGAGGTGTGCTTATTGGACTCTGCCAACCTTTAGCGACGTGAGCGACCTCAGGCTGGACCCGCTGACCGGCCGGTGGGTCGTCATCGCCGGCGAGCGTGCGCAACGCCCGTCAGACTTCCTGCCGAGACGCCTTCCCGTCGAAGACGACCCCATGCGCCCCTGCCCGTTCTGCCCCAGCACCCCGCCCGCCCTTCCGCCCATCATGGAGCTCGGAAGGCCCGACGGGCGCTGGCAGGTCAGGGTTCTCCCCAACCTGTACCCGGCATTCAGCGGGAGCGAGCCGATGGTGGTCAGCCATCTCGGCCCACTTTTTACCGAAGCTCCCGCTAGCGGGGCGCACGAGGTGATAGTCCTTTCGGACCGCCACGACGTGAGCTGGGCCGACTTGAGCCCCGACGAGGCGGCTTTGATAACCGCTGCGATCAAACAGCGGATGCTCGAGCATTCGGCGTCGCCCGGCCTGCGCTACAGCCAGGCGGTGGTCAACTCGGGCCGGGAGGCAGGTGCGTCGGTCGAACACCCGCACGGCCAGTTGCTGTCCACGCCTTTCATCCCCGGTGAAGCAGCACACGAGCTCGCCGGCTTCGCGCGATTCCAGGGTAACTGCCTACTCTGCGCGGCCATCGACGCCGAGGAGGAAGCCGGGGTGCGGATCGTGCACGCCGACGATGCCGTGATGACGATCGCCCCTTTTTGGAGCGGCACCCCCTACGAGATGCTGCTGGTGCCGCGCCGACACGAGACGCACCTTCACGACGCCACAGACGACGACCTCGGCTCGGTCGCCGCGTCAGTGGCTCGAGCGCTCTCCGCTCTGCGTTCGAGCGTGGGCGACGTCGCCTACAACCTGATGTTCCACTCGGCGCCTTTCAGGACGCGATCGGAGTTCCACTGGCACGTGCATGTGGTGCCGAAGATCTCGACGCGTGGTGGCTTCGAGATGGGCTCGGGGGTCCTTATCAACGTCACTCCCCCCGAGCGCGCCACGTTGGACCTGCGCAGCGCTATCGCCGCTAACGCCTGAGAGGCGCCAGCCAGACCACTCCGAGCGGAGGCAACGTCAACTCCATCGACCAGGGTCGACCACCCCAGGCGACAGGCTCGCAGTGCCTTTCGTCGGGGCCGGTCACGCCACTTCCGCCCCATCGGGTTTCGTCGGTGTTGAGGATCTCCCTCCAGGCGCCCGGCCCGGGCATCCCCACGCGGTAGTCGTGGCGCACCACTGGCGTCAGGTTCGCGACGCAAAGCACTTCCCTGGCCGAGTCTGCCGCCGCTCCGTTGATCAAGGCGTCGGCTGACACTGTCGACTTGCGCAGGAAGGACAGGACGCTCTGGTCGGAGTCGTCGGCGCCGATCCACTCGAAACCGGCCGCCACGTCGTCAGCCTGCCAGAGCGCAGGGTGGTTCCGGTAAACGCCGTTCAGCTCCCGAAGCAGGTCCCGGACGCCTCGGTGCTGCTCCCAGTGGTCCAGGATCCACCAGTCGAGTTCACTGTTGTGGTCCCACTCCCGCTCCGGGGCGAACTCGGCGCCCATGAAGACAAGCTGCTTGCCCGGGTGGGCCCACATCCAGCCGTAGAGGGCACGCAGGTTCGCGAGCTGCTGCCAGCGGTCGCCGGGCATCTTGTTGAGTAGGGAGCCTTTGCCGTGCACCACCTCGTCGTGTGAGAGGGGTAACACGAAGTTCTCCGACCACGCGTACAGCAGCCCGAATGTCAGTTCGCCGTGATGGTAGCGGCGGTGGATCGGGTCATGATGGAAGTAGTCGAGCGTGTCGTGCATCCAGCCCATGTTCCACTTGAACCCGAACCCGAGGCCGCCCAGGTAGACAGGCCGTGAAACGCCGGGCCAAGACGTCGACTCTTCCGCTATGACCGTCGCACCGGGGTGCTCCCCGAAGAGAACCGTGTTGACTTCTTTGACGAACGCGACAGCTTCGAGGTCCTCGCGGCCGCCGAAGCGGTTCGGGACCCATTCACCGGCCTTGCGGGAGTAGTCGAGGTAGAGCATGGAGGCAACCGCGTCGACTCGCAGCGCGTCGACGTGGAACTCCTGCACCCAGTAGAGGGCGTTTGCGACGAGGAAGTTGCGGACCTCGTTGCGGCCGAAGTTGAAGATCAGGGTTCCCCAGTCCGGGTGTTCCCCCTGGCGGGGATCGGCGTGCTCGTAGAGCGCCGTGCCGTCGAAGCGGGCCAAAGCGAAATCGTCCTTGGGAAAGTGGGCGGGAACCCAGTCGACGATCACCCCGATGCCGGCTCGGTGGAGAGCATCGATCAGGAAGCGCAGATCGTCGGGGTTCCCGTAGCGGGAGGTGGGCGCGTAATACCCCGAGACTTGGTAGCCCCAGGATCCGGAAAAAGGATGCTCCGCGATCGGCATGAACTCCACGTGAGTGAACCCGAGGTCGCCGAGGTACGCCGGGAGAACCTCCGCGAGCTCCCGGTAGTTGAGAGGGCGCGCCTTGCCGTCCTCGCCCGTCGTAAAACGCCACGATCCGAGATGCATCTCGTAGACAGAGATCGCCTGGTGCAGGAGGTCGCCCTCCCGGCGCTGTCGCATCCACTCCCCGTCGCCCCACGGGTACTCCGACTCGGCGGTGACGACGCTCGCCGTGGCGGGAGGAAGCTCCATCGACAACGCCATCGGATCCGTCTTGGGCCTGAGTGTGCCGTCAGCTGTGAGGATCTCGTACTTGTAGCGCGCGCCCGCCTCGACCCCCGGGACGAAGATCTCCCAAACTCCTGACGCTCCGAGGGACCGCATCGGATGGACGCGTCCGTCCCAGAAATTCCAGTCGCCTACCACCCGGACCGACCTGGCGTTCGGTGCCCACACAGCGAACGCGGTACCGGCGACGCCCTCATGGACGCGCCGGTGGGCGCCAAGCACCTCCCAGAGGCGGTGGTGGCGGCCCTCGCCGAAGAGGTGGAGGTCCACTTCGCCGAGGGTGGGCCACGCCGAGTACGGGTCATGGAACCGGTAGGTCCGCCTGTCCGGACCTGTGCCGTACGCGGCTTCCAGTTCGTAGGCCCCCGCCCCCTCGCTCCCGGAAGCCTTTGCTTCGCTCGTCTCGAAGAGGCCCGCCGGATGGATCATCTTCATTTCGACCGGTGCCACACCGGGGCGGAGGAGCCTCATCTCGAGGGCGCCCGGCCTGTAGGCGCGCACAGTTGAACCGTGACGGCCGAGGAACTGGTGCGGGTCGCCGTGCCTTCCGCTTAGCAGGAGGTCCGTTCCCTGCACTGCCGCGGCCTGCTCACCTACCACGGGAGCGCACCGCCATCGTCGATTCCTCGCTCATCGGGCAATCCCAACCTTTCCAGCGCATCGATCGGAATATCGACCCATTCCGGGCGGTGGGCCAGCTCGTAGTCCAACTCGTATAGCGCCTTGTCGAGCTCGTAGATCGACATGACATCTGACATGGTGTACGCGTCGGGCAGGAGCACCTCGATACCCGACTCACCCTCGTAGCCGGCGAGGAACTCCTCCCGGTTTCGCAACTCCCAGGCGAGGGCCGCGGAGCTCAGGTGGGGCCACTCCGATCTGTCGCGCTCGCCGAGGGAGTAACGCGACGCGTAATGCAGCGACCGCAGCATTCCGGCGACGTCCTTGAGCGGGGAGGCAGGCGCGAGCCTCTCGGATAAGGGCCGATCAGGTTCGCCCTCGAAGTCCAGCACGAACCACCCGAGGTCGGTTCTCATAACCTGGCCGAGATGCAGGTCTCCGTGGACCCTCATGGCCGGCCCAGGGCCTTCCAGGTTCGCAACCCGTTCGAGGAGGCCGGCGACGAGGCCCTCCAGGTCGCGGCCGAGAGTTTCAGATGCGGCGGCAAGGCGGGCCCGGATCGATCGGAGGAGCGTAAGCCACGTCGAAGCCGCGTCTTCGTTTGCCACCGGCGGGTAGGCCTGGGCCAAGTGCAGGTGCATCTTGGCGGTCACCTGGCCGAGCCGGGCGGCCTCAGGGCCGAAGTCCCCGCCGGCCTCCCCCGGTCCGTTGCCCGGGGAATCGGCGTGGAAGCTGTAGAAATCACGCAGAGAGGCAAGAGCCAGAGCCCATCCTTCGCTGCCCCCGTTGAGAAACGTCTGGCCGAAGGCGAAGTCGTACTCGTCGTCTCTCCACTCCACCAAAGGGGTGGCAACGTTCGCGAACCCGGTCGCCGCCAAAGCTGAAGTTACCTCCGCGTCGGGGTTCCGGCCGCTCCGCAACCGCCTGAACACCTTGAGTATGAGGCGGTCGTCGAATATCAGGGACGTGTTCGACTGCTCGGCGCTCAAGAGACGGCACCGTTCAGCGCTCTCGGACCCCCCGGAGATGCTCTCCAGCAGCGCAAGCGCCATCTGCGGGTCGCTCAGGACATCGTGAACTTCTACGTCTCCAACGGAAGCGATCAGGCTCCTCGCCGAGACGCCGCTCGGATCTGCGTCGGCCGGGACGGCACCTCCATCAGCACCGTTGACTGAGCGGGGGGCGAGGATCAACTGGTACGTGTCGTCACCGACCCCGACCAGCACCTGCCACAAAGGGGGCGAAGTGTCCGGCAGCTGGGCGGCCCTCACGACATGAGCTTCTCCCCGCAGGACGGGCTGCGCTGCGTGGAACCAGCGCTGGCCCGCGAGGTAGTCGCCCAAGTTCGAGACGGCCTCGTCGACCCACTCCTCGCGGGTCTCGCCGGAGGCCATCAGCTGACCGGGGTCAAGTCGGACAGCTCGAACCAGTAGAAGCCGTAGGGGGCTAGGGTCACGAAGTACGACTCCTCGCCGATCCTCGGGAACGGCACCCGGCCCATCAGCTCCACCGGCGTGCGGCCCGCCCACCGGCCAAGCGCCAACTCGGCGGGTTGCGCGAGTTTGGACAGGTTGCAGACGCAAAGCACCACGTCGAGTGATACCCCCTCCCCTGAAGGCTCCAAACAGTCCGTCGCGAGAGTGCGGACGTAGGCGAGCACCGACGGGTTGTCCGTGCTCAGAACCTCGAACGATCCGGTCCCGAACACGGGGTGCTGGCGGCGAACCTCGAGCATCCGCTTCATCCAGTGCAGGAAAGAGCTGGGATTGCGCATCTGGGCTTCGACGTTGACCGTCTGGTAGCCGTACACCGGGTCCATCAGGGGCGGCAGGTACAGCTGCGCGAAGTCGGCTCCGCTGAAGCCGCCGTTGCGGTCAGGCGACCACTGCATCGGCGTCCGCACACCGTCGCGGTCCCCGAGGTAGATGTTGTCTCCCATCGAGATCTCGTCGCCGTAGTAGAGGATCGGCGACCCGGGGAACGAGAACAGCAACGCGTGCAGCAGTTCCGCGACCCGCCTGTCGTTGTCGACGAGGGGCGCGAGACGACGCCCGATGCCGATGTTGCGTTTCATCCGGGGATCCTTCGCATACTCCGCCCACATGTAATCGCGCTCCTCGTCGGATACCATCTCGAGGGTCAGCTCGTCATGGTTGCGAAGGAAGATTCCCCACTGGCAGCCCTGGGGTATCTCGGGAGTGCGAGCAAGAATCTCCGAGATCGGGTAACGCTGCTCGCGACGTACCGCCATGAACATGCGGGGCATCACGGGGAAGTGGAAGCACATCTGGCACTCGTCGCCGTCACCGAAATACGACACGACATCCTCGGGCCACTGGTTGGCCTCCGCCAAGAGAACCCGGCCCGGGTAAAGGGCGTCCACCTCTTTGCGAAGACGTCGGAGGTACTCGTGAGTCTCGGGAAGGTTCTCGCAGTTCGTCCCGTCCCGCTCGAAGAGATAAGGGACCGCGTCGAGACGGAAGCCGTCGAGTCCGATGTCGAGCCAGTACCGGCAGACGTCGATCATCGTGTCGGCGACTTCGGGGTTCGCGTAGTTGAGGTCCGGCTGGTGAGCGAAAAAGCGGTGCCAGTAGTACTGGCCACGCAGCGCGTCGAAAGTCCAGTTCGACTTCTCGGTGTCGACGAAGATAACCCTCGCGTCGAGGTACTCGTCGTCGGTGTCGCGCCACACGTACCAGTCGGACTTGGCGTTGTTCGTCCCCTGCCTTGACTCCTGGAACCACGGGTGCTGGTCGGAGGTGTGGTTCATTACCAGGTCGGCGATGATGCGTATCCCGCGCCGGTGCGCCTCCTCGACGAGCTCGACGGCATCGGCGAGATCCCCGTACTCGGGGAGGATCGTCCAGAAGTCGCTGATGTCGTAGCCGCCGTCTCGAAGCGGGGACTGGTAGAACGGGAGCAACCAAAGGCAGTCGACTCCGAGCCATTCGAGGTAGTCGAGCTTGGAGGTCACGCCTGCGAGGTCGCCGGTCCCGTCGCCGTTCGCGTCGTAGAAGCCTCTTACAAGGATCTCGTAGAAGACCGCGTTCTGGTACCAGTTGCTCACCGCTGCGTGCCCGCTCGCGCCCCGGTGACGGCAAATACGTGTGCGCTCGCAAGGGCCGGGTCGAGACGCACGAAAGGCTCGGGCCCATACCACGTGTAGTCCCGTCCGTCGAGCAGGTCGACGACGTGCAGCGGCCAGGCGACGCCCGTTGCGAGCACAGCAGGATCGAGTCGCAAAGTGGCTTCCTCGGGGCTGTAGGGATCGAGGTTGACTACGCACAGGATCACGTCGGACCCGTCGTCGCTCGCCTTGGAGTACGCGAGGATCGAGTCGTTCGTGGTTGCCCACATGCGGATCGAACGCAGGCCGTGAAGCGCCGGATGCTCTTTTCGAATCGAGTTGATTCTCGAGATCAGCGGATAGAGACTTCCCGGGCGGCTGAAGTCGCGGGCCCGCACCTGGTACTTCTCGGAGTCGAGGTACTCCTCGTTCGTCTCCGACGCCGTCTCGTTCTCGTAAAGCTCGTAACCCGAGTAGATCCCGTACGACGGCGAGAGGGTCGCAGCGAGGACCAGCCGCAGCGCGAAAGCGCTCGGCGGGCCGTTGCGAAGCGGTCCGGAAAGGATGTCAGGGGTGTTCGGCCAGAAGTTCGGGCGCATGTAGTCGGCTTTCGGGCCGTGCGCGAGCTCCTCCATGTAAGCCCAAAGGCCGTCCTCGCCGTGCTGGGCGGTCCGCCACGTAAAGTACGTGTAGCTCTGGCTGAACCCAACCTCGGCCAGTCGGGCCATCACGTGCGGGCGAGTGAAGGCCTCGGCGAGGAACACGACGTCGGGGTGTTTGCAGCGTACTTCGTTGATCACCCACTCCCAGAACGCTGTCGGCTTGGTGTGGGGGTTGTCGACCCGGAATATCCGGACGCCGAAGGAGATCCAGTGCTCGAAGATGTCTCGGCAAGCGTTCCACAAGGCGACGCGGTCCGCCTCGCGGTCGGGCCAGAAGTTGATCGGGTAGATGTCCTGGTAGATTTTAGGAGGGTTCTCGGCGCAGGCGATGCTTCCGTCGGGCCGGTGATGGAACCACTCCGGGTGCTCCCCGACCCAAGGGTGGTCCGGCGAGCATTGCAGCGCGTAGTCGAGCGCGAGCTCCATTCCGTGCGCCGACAGTTCGCGCACGAGCGCCCGGAGGTCGTCTTCGTTACCCAACTCGTCGAGTATCGCCGTGTGGCCGCCCTCGGACGAGCCGATTGCCCAAGGGCTGCCCGGGTCCTCGGGACCGGCCACGAGGGTATTGTTAGGTCCTTTGCGGAACGTAGCGCCGATCGGGTGGATCGGAGGGAGATACAGCACGTCGAAACCCAGGTCGGCTAGCTCTGCCACGCGTGCCGTTGCGCCTTTGAAGCCGCCGACCGATCTCGCAAACAGCTCGTACCAAGCTCCGAACGAAGCCCGTGGCCGGTCGACCCATAGAGGCGCAGGCGCCGACGCGGTCAGGTCCAGTGCAGTCGCGGCGTCTAGCGCAGGGCCGTAGGAACCGAAGCGGACGGTCCAACCCTCCACGACTATGCGGTGAGGCCCGATCCTGTCAGCCACCACACACGCTTCCCACTCGTCGTTGCCTAACGCCGCCAAGGGGGATTCGGCTACGAGCACGCTTCCGGTCCCCTTGGCATCGGCGGAGAGCCCTTCGAAGTACAGCCGGGCTCGGCCGGCTATCGGGTCGTGCCCGTCACGGAACATGACAACGCTTACCCGGATGGCTTCCCCGACGATCGCCTTCGCTGCACGCACCCGCGACGGCGTCGTTGGCCTGAGGCCCTCGATTACAAGACGCTCGAACTTCTCGGGAGGCTCGGTCGAAACGCTGGTTGCCGACGTCGTCTTCTCTCGGTCCCCTTTCACATTTCCAAGCTATCAGCCGGCACGCTTCGAGAGACGGGACGCGCCGGAGGTCCTCCGGTCAATCGGCTCCAGCTGAGCGCGATAGTTTTGAGGGAATGAAAGCGTTTCGCAGCTTCGCAGTGCGGGCGCGACTCCCCGAGTCGCTGGCGCCCCTTCGAGAGCTCGCCTGCAACCTACGCTGGTCGTGGGATACTCGGACACAGGATCTGTTCCGTTGGATCGACCCCGAAGTGTGGGATGCAAGCGACCATGATCCGATCCGCCTGCTTAACCTCGTGGGCAGGGAACGGCTGGCCCAACTCGAGACCGATCCGACCTTCACCGCGTTCCTCCAGGAACGCTACGACGAGCTGAACCGCTACCTGGAGTCGCCCAGGTGGTTCCAGCAACGCAACGGCAACCACTTGAGCTGCATCGCCTACTTCTCGCCCGAGTTCGGGATCGCCGAAGCGCTGCCACAGTACTCGGGGGGCCTTGGGGTGCTCGCAGGTGACCATTTGAAGGCCGCGAGCACGCTCGGGGTGCCGATCGTCGGGATCGGCCTGATGTATCGGTCAGGGTACTTCCGCCAGCGTCTCGACTCGAGCGGCTGGCAACAGGAGCGATTTCCGATCCTCGACCCGCACGCGATGGCGACGGAGCTCCTCGACGACGTCGACGTGGTCGTCGACATGGCCGGCGAGGCGGTACACGCGAGGGTCTGGCTTGTGCGGGTCGGCCGTGTAAACCTTTACCTGCTCGACTCCGACACCGAGCCGAACGGCCCCGAGGCGCGATCGATCACCGACCGTCTCTACGGGGGGGACATAGAACACCGCCTGCGCCAGGAGATCCTCTTGGGCGTCGGCGGGGTGCGAGCCCTGGGAGCTCTCGGTTTGGCGCCCGAGGTGTGCCACACCAACGAGGGGCACGCCGGGTTCCTCGGTCTGGAACGGGTTCGGCTTCTCGTCACCAGCGAAGGGCTCTCCTTCGACGAGGCGGTCGAGGCTGTGAGGTCGGGAACGGTCTTCACGACACATACTCCCGTGCCTGCCGGCATCGACCGCTTCCCGAGGGCCCTCATGGAGCGTTACTTCACCGAGCTCGCCGACGAGTGCGGGATCTCTTTCGACAAGCTCATGTCCGTCGGGCACTTCCCCGGCGAGGACGCCTTCGAGCCGTTCAACATGGCGGTCATGGGACTGCGTCTGGCTGCACGCTCCAACGGTGTGGCTGCGCTGCACGGCCAGACCAGCAGGGAGATGTTCCAGGGTCTCTGGCCTTCCGTGTCGGCCGAGGACGTTCCGATCGGGTCCGTCACCAACGGCGTCCACGGGAGCACGTGGGTGTCTCCAGCGATGGACGACCTGTACTCGAAGTATGTCTCCCCAGCGTGGGACGAGGCCGACGAAGCCCAGTGGGCGCGCATATCCAACGCACGCGAGGACGAGATCTGGCGCGCCCGGGACGAGGGCCGTGAGGCGCTGATCGACTTCGTGCGCGACCGTCAACGCCACGCGCTTCGAGCGAACGGGGTGCCCGCGGCAGAGCAGGAGTGGGTGGACGAGCTGTTGGACCCGAGGTACCTCACGATCGGATTCGCGAGGCGTTTCGCCACCTACAAGCGCGCGACTCTTCTGCTCTCGCAGCCGGACCGCCTAAAGGCGCTGCTTCTCGACGAGCGCCGCCCGATCCAGCTGATTTTCGCAGGCAAAGCGCACCCCGCGGATGATCTAGGTAAGGCGATGATCGCCGAGATCATCCGCTTTGCCGCGGACCCGACGCTGCGCAAGAGAATCGCCTTCGTGGCGGACTACGACATTGCGGTCGCTCGGATGCTCTACCAGGGCAGCGATGTCTGGCTCAATACCCCTCGACGGCCGATGGAGGCTAGCGGGACCAGCGGCGAGAAGGCTGCCCTCAACGGCGCACTTAACCTGTCGATCCTCGACGGCTGGTGGGACGAGATGTTCGACGGCAGGAACGGCTGGGCGATCGCCTCCGCCGAATCCCTCGACGACATCGAACGGCGCGACCGAGTCGAGGCCGACCATCTGTTCGCGACGATCGAACGTGAGATAGTCCCGACGTTCTACGACCGCTCGGTCAACCGCCACTCCCACGAGTGGGTGGCCAAAGTCAAGTCTTCGATCGCCTCGCTCGCCCCGAAGGTTATGGCATCCCGTATGGTTCGCGAGTACGTCGAGGACTACTACGAGCCGTCCGCCTCGCACATGAACCGGCTTTCCGCCGACGGCTACAAGAGGGCCAAGGCGCTCGCAGCCTGGAAGCGCCGCGTCAGCGACGCATGGTCTGAGGTCAAAGTCGTCGACGTCGACGACGGTGGAAGCTCGGCGGGCGTCGATCTGGGTGAACCGCGAAACGTGTCGGTGATGGTGGAGCTCGGCTCACTCGACTTCAGCGATGTCAAAGTGCAGCTCCTGCACGGCCCGGTCAGCGCCGGCGGCGAGATGTCGTCGAGCGTCGCTGTCGACTTGGAGCGGGGCGCGCCTGGACGCTACGAAGGAAGCTTCATATGCGACCGATCAGGCCTGCACGGCTACACGGTTCGGGTCGTGCCCACCCATCCGGATCTCGCGGACTCCTTCGAGATCGGCTGCGTCACCTGGGGGTGACTTCACCTGGGGTTGATCCCGATCGCCTTGCGCAAGCGAGCGGCGGCACCGTAAGGGTCGACCTCGCGCGTGATCAGGGCGTGCGCGACCTGCCTGTAGGCCTGCTCCTGCTCGATCGCGTCGACCTCGGACATGAGCTCGGCGACGAGTACGGAGCGGGCCTCGTCGAGCAGTCGTCGCTGCCGCCGCTCTTCGAGCTCACCCGACTCCGCGATATGGCGACGATGGGTGCAGATCGCATCCCAGAGCTCGTCGACTCCGGCCCCGTCCGCTGACAGCGCCCTGGTTGCGAGGACCGGGGGACGCCAACGCGTCCGACCGTCTCGTTGCGGACCGTCTCGTTGCGGGTGTGCTCCCGCCAGGTCCAGCATGCTTTCGAGGTCCCTCTTGACCTGGTCGGCGCCCGGCCGATCCGCTTTGTTGACAACGAAGATGTCAGCAATCTCTAGCAGGCCTGCTTTCGCCGCCTGCACCGAGTCACCCCAACCCGGATTCACGACGACGACCGTGGTGTCAGCTGCGCCGGCGATCGCGACTTCCACCTGGCCGACCCCGACTGTCTCGACGAGGATCGTCGTGTATCCGCAGGAGACAAGGACCCTGATCGCTTCGGGCGCGGCCAGGGCGAGGCCGCCCTGGTGGCCCCGGGTCGCCATGGAGCGTATGAACACCCCATCGTCGAGCGCGTGGCCGCCCATCCTGATGCGGTCGCCGAGGATCGCCCCTCCCGAGAAGGGCGAGCTCGGATCTATGGCAAGCACCCCAACCTTCGCCTCTCCGGCTCTGATCACGCCGATCACCCTGTCGGTCAGCGTCGACTTTCCCGCCCCGGGCGCGCCCGTGAGGCCGACCACGTGCTGCGCTTCGCCTTCGCCGAACACGAGGCGGCTCACCTCGCGACCGGCACGGCCGGGGCGCTCAGAGAGCGACAGCAGTCTTCCGAGCGCGGCCCGGTTGCCCGACTTCGCCGCGGCAAGTAGGACTGAAGGGTCCGCGCTGCGTGCGATCGGGTAGGCGCCGCTCGCCTTCGGGTCCGCAGCGGTTCCTTTCGGGTAGTCGTCGGTAGCCATCGCGCCACCAGTATGGCCGCTGCGCCCGGGAGCAGCGGCTGGCCGTAGGCTTCATGCGTGACCGAAAGCTCCGAGCAGTTGAACGTCGGCGTCGAGCGCCTCGTGGCCCTCACAGGGGAAATGGTCGGCGTCGACACCCGCAACCCGCCGGGCAACGAGAGCCCGATCGAGGAAGTGGTGAGGTCCGCCCTCGATCCGTGGGCGCCGTCTTGGACCCGAATCGAACCGGCGCCGGGCAGGGTTTCGCTCGTCGCCGAAATTCCCCACCCAGACGGACCCGACCCCTCCAGGAAGACCCTGATAATCAACGGGCACCTCGACGTCGTGCCTGTCAACGCCCCCGCATGGACCCGCGACCCGTTCAGCCCGGAAGTCGTCGACGGCCGACTCTACGGACGTGGCGCAGCCGACATGAAGGGTGGTATCGCCGCCGCGATCGTCGCGCTCGACGTGCTGAAGCGTTCCGGTCGAGCGCCAGGTGCGAACCTGGTCTTCCACCTGGTCGCCGACGAGGAACGCGGCGGAGCGCTCGGCACCAAGGCGCTCCTCGAGCAGGGCTTGATCCGGGGGGACGCGTGCCTCATCCCCGAGCCGACGGACCTCGCCGTCTGCGTGGCAGAAAGAGGACTTCTCCAAGGCCGCATCAACGTCGCCGGCCGGCCTGCGCACGGCAGCCGACCCCGAGACGGCGTGTCAGCCATCGAGCACGCAGCGCGACTCGTCCTGGCGATCCACGGCGCGGACTTCCCTGGACCTGGCCATCCGCTTCTCGGCTCCCCGAGCGCCAACGTGGGGCTTATAAGCGGAGGCAGCGCCATGAACACGGTCGCCGAGACATGCTCTATCGGGGTGGACCGCCGACTTCTACCGGGAGCGTCTGAGGAAGCTGCTGTCGAGGAGCTGCGGGCGATCATCGAATCAGCAGGAGTGGACGGCCTCAACTACAGCTTCGTCGCCGAGACTTTCGGCGAGGCGAGCGAGATGTCCGCCGACGATCCTTTCGCAGTCCTGGTCCGCTCCTGCGTTGCGGCTTCGACCGCGAGGGTTCCGAGCGTGATAGGGATGACTTTTACGACCGACGCCCGCTTCGTGCGCAACCAAGCAGCTATACCGACCGTCGTATGCGGACCCGGGGCGATCGACCAGGCGCACGGCGACGACGAGTTCGTCAGTGTCGAACGACTGAACGAGGCCGCCGCGGCTTTCGCCGAACTGTATGCCGCTTTCCATTGACGATCCCTGCAGCTCCCGGGAAACGGAAC